>NZ_JBSFUB010000061.1:0-43387 GCF_053591575.1 Streptomyces altiplanensis
CAGGCCGGTCGCCGACTTCGGCGGCTGGGGCTACCGGCTCCGCCCGGACGCCACGGGGGTCGTCCTGCGCTCCGGTGAGGAGCGGGCCGCCCGGCCCGCCCCCACCGGAGTGCTCAGCCCTTGTAGCACTCGGCCTTGTCGCCTGCGGAGAGCCGCAGGCTCAGACCGTTGAGCGTGAACGTTCCGGCCGTGGTGGCCCACGCCTTCTGCTCCACGTTGTTCAGCACAGCGCGGTCCGCCTGCTGGGCGAAACCGTTCTCCTGGATCCTGTCGCCCGGCTTGATCGCAGGACCCCGGCCTCCCTCGCTCCTCGGCTTGGCCGTGTCCTTCGCCGCGACGCCGATGTCGATGTTCGTGAACGTCGCATCCGCGTCGAGCTCGGCGATGTCGAGGTACAGCTGCTTGGCGGTGACGGGTTTGCCCCCGCCACCTGCCTCGAGCCGCATCGTGACCTTGCCGAGGAGAGGCACGTCCGTCACGACGGACTGGCACATTTCGGTGATCTCGGCGTTCTGGAACGCCGAGATCGCGACCGGGCGCAGAACCTTCTTGTCGCCCGTCATTTCCGCGTAGCCCGCGTCGATGCCGCCGTACTGCGCGAAGCCGGTTCCGTCGACCTGCTTGGCCTTGACCTTGAACTGCTGGCCGGAAACGCTGAACGAAGCCGCCAACGCACCCTGCGCGAGAGCGACGCCTATCGCGGCCGTCGCGGCCACACTCGGCACCATGACGACGGCGAACCGCCTCCATCTGGTACCACCACGAACTGCAGACTCCATGACTTTCCTCCTTCTCGGACGTACATCTCCTGTACGGGCAGGGGCCCGCAGGGGGATGGGAGAAGTGCTACGTCCTCGGGAAGGAGAGCGCCCGCGCCGGAAGCGTGAAACGGCATCCTGCACACCGGCGATCACCCCCGAGCGACAACCACTGGCCACGCGTTCGCGCAACCTGCTGGACAGGCCCCGCCGTTGTCCGGCAGAGACCCCCCTGTCCACGGCCGGCGCCACTGGCCGCCGGCCGGCTCGGTGGGGACCCATGGGACCGCGGCCCCGATTGGCTGTCGGGCGGTGCGGTGTTGGACCGAGCGTGGCCGATCGTGGTGCATTCGAAGCCGGTGCACAAGTGGTTCATTACTGACTAGTAACGGCCGTATAACCGAAGCGCGACCGCCCGGCATCGGCGGGCCACGGACCGTGCCCTCAAGTGACGGTGAAAACGCGGTGATTGCCGCCCAGAACCGGGCAGACCGACGTGAGCGACTTACTGCAAGTAACAGCGGCCGCGATTACCAAGTTTCGGTAAAACGCGGCCGCCTCTTGTCACTGTGTCGGTAAATCAACGATGGCTGCCCCCAGGGCGCCACCGGTCAGAACAGCACCCTCGCCAGGGCCGTCCGCGCCGCCGTCACGCGCGGGTCGTCGCCGCCGATCACCTCGAAGAGTTCGAGCAGCCGCACCCGCGCGGCGTCACGGTCCTCACCGGCCGTGCGGCGCACGGTGTCGATCAGACGCCCGAAGGCGTCCTCCACATGGCCGCCGACCAGGTCCAGATCGGCCGCGGCGGCCTGCGCGGCCACGTCGGACGGACTCTCGGCCGCGGTCTTGCGCACCTGCTGCGGGTCGAGACCCTGGACGCGCGCGAGGAGTTCGGCCTGCGCGAGGCCCAGCTTGGCCTCGGTGTTGGCGGGGTCGTCCACGAGCACGTTCTTGTACGCCTGGACCGCGCCGGCGAAGTCGTTCGCGTCCAGCGCCCGTACGGCCGCTTCGAGCAGCGCGTCGTACGGACCGGCGGGCTCCTCGGCCGCTTCGGCCGGGACTTCGCCCGCGCCCTCCGCCGGGTCGACGGCGATGCCGGTCAGGCCGAAGCGCTCCTCCGCGACCTGGACCAGCTGGTCCAGCGTCGCGCGGATCTGCGCCTCGGGGGCCGCGCCCTGGAAGAGCGGCAGCGCCTGTCCGGCGACCACCGCGAAGACGGCCGGGATCCCCTGGATCCCGAACTGCTGCATCAGCATCTGGTTGGCGTCGACGTCGACCTTGGCGAGGACGAAACGGCCGTTGTACTCGCGGGTGAGGCGCTCGAGGAGCGGGCCGAGCTGCTTGCACGGCTCGCACCACTCGGCCCAGAAGTCGATGACGACCGGGACTTCGGTGGAGCGCTGGAGGACATCGCGCTCGAAGCCGGCCTCGTCGACATCGGTCACCAGACTCGACGGGGCGACGGCTCCGCCGCCCCCACCGCTCCTGGCGGCCTCGGCGCGCGCCTGCTCCGCCTTCTGCCGGGCTTCGCCGGCCGCCTTCACCGCGGCGAGATCGACGACGCCGCTCATGGACATGTTCCTAGGCTGCATGCGTACATCCTCCCCCTTTCGCGCGCGGTAAGGAAAAACTCGTGGCTGTCGCGCTGTCCGCACGTGCCGGCACGGCCGCCGAAGGGTCACCGGATGCGTGAACCGCGCCCGTCCGCAGCCCCCCGCCGGATTGCGAGGCGTACGGACGAACACGGTTCGAGGTCCCGAGGAGGACCGGGTCCGGCGCGGGGTCCCCACCCTTGCGCCAGTGGTTGTCGCTCTTTCGCTACAGGTCGTAGCGTAACTCGGAAACCCGGCCGCCCCGGCGCCGACGGCGGTGATCTCTCTCACCAGGGCCCTCCGCCGCCCTGCCTACCGACCGGTATGGTCACGCCCATGTCACCCAGCCACACTCCCCCCTCCCGTACCGGCCGCCCGCGCAGCGTCGAGGCCCACGCCGCGATCCTCGATGCGACCAGGGCCGCGCTGGTGGAGCTGGGCTGGTCGAAGCTGACGATGGGGGACGTGGCGAGCCGGGCCGGTGTCGCCAAGACGACGCTGTACCGCCGCTGGGCGAACAGGAGCGAACTGGTCGTGGACGCGGTGGCCGTCCTCTTCGACGAACTCCGGCTCCCCGACCGCGGATCCCTGATGGCCGATGTCGAGGGTGTGGTGCTCCAGTTCGCGGCGCTGCTCGACCGGCCCGAGACGAAGACCGCGCTGATGGCGGTGGTCGCGGAGTCGACGCGCGACGAGGCGCTGCGGGAGCGCATCCGCTCGGCGATCGTCGACCGCCAGAAGCGCCTCGTGCTGGTGGGCCGGGAACGCGCGCAGGCCCGCGGCGAGCTGCCGTACGAGGACGACCCCGTCCAGGCGGCCCGTAACGTGGACATGATCTTCGACGTCATCGCCGGCGCCGTCGTCCACCGGGCCCTGGTGAGCGCGGAACCGGTGGACACGCAGTGGGCGCGCAACTTCTCCCTGCTGCTGGTCAGCGGCCTGACGGCGGGCCCGGGCGCTGCCCCGCCTCCCCGGGCGTCCAGCGGCCCGGCCTGACGACCGGCAGCGGGGACATCACGGCCGGGCAGGCGCCGCGGCGCCTGCCGCCGGCGCTCCTTCACCTCTGCCGGGCGCAACGGCCCGAGGCCGCAGGGCGACGGCCCCGGCGATCGCGGTGAGCGCGGCGCGAGGTCGTGAGGTGGTCACCGGCGGTGGTCCTCCTGGTCTGCCGGACCTGGCGGTGAGATCCGTACCTTCAGGAGCGTATGGACGCGCCGGCGCGCCTCCCATGGCGCTGACCACAGCTTTTCCGCTCAAGCACACCAGTGCGGCCGGGGCGGGGCGGGCCCTGCCCCGAGGCCGCCACGAGACCTGCGCAAGCCCGGCGCCGTCCCGCTCCAGCGGATGCGACTCCGTTCCGCCGGAAGTGACGCGTTCCGCCACAGAAAGCAGAAAGCCGATACCCGGGGATCCGGAAGAAGCGGTCCGCCCGGGCCCCTCGGCCGGGCGCGGGCCCGTCCACCGCGCCCCGGAGGAAGAGGCCGGCCGGAAACCCGGCCGGCCTCCGCGCCCTCCACCGCTCTCAGAACCCCGGCGGCTCCGTGTAGACCCCCCACTCGTCCCGCAGTACGCCGCAGATCTCGCCCAGCGTCGCTTCCGCCCGTACCGCCGTCAGCATCGGCTCGATCATGTTCGAGCCGTCCCGCGCCGCCGCCAGCATCGCGTCCAGCGACCGGCGGACCTTCGCCTCGTCCCGCGCCGCCCTGCGCTCCGCCAGGGTGTTCACCTGCGCGCGCTCCACCTCGTGGCTGACCCGCAGGATCTCCAGGTCGCCCGTCACCGAGCCGTGGTGGCAGTTCACGCCCACCACCCGCTTGTCGCCCTTCTCCACCGACCGCTGGTACTGGAACGCCGACTCGGCGATCTCGCCCGTGAACCAGCCGTCCTCGATCCCGCGCAGGATGCCCGACGTGATCGGGCCGATCGGGTGCTGCCCGTCCGGGTGCGCCCGAAGGCCCCGCTCCTTGATCCGGTCGAAGATCTTCTCCGCGTCCGCCTCGATGCGGTCCGTCAGCTGCTCGATGTACCACGAACCGCCCAGCGGGTCCGCGACGTTGGCGACGCCCGTCTCCTCCATCAGCACCTGCTGCGTGCGCAGCGCGATCTCCGCCGCCTGCTCGCTCGGCAGCGCGAGCGTCTCGTCCAGGGCGTTGGTGTGGAGGGAGTTCGTGCCGCCGAGGACCGCCGCCAGCGCCTCGACCGCCGTACGCACCACGTTGTTGTACGGCTGCTGCGCGGTCAGCGAGACGCCGGCCGTCTGCGTGTGGAACCGCAGCCACTGCGCCTTGTCCGTCCGCGCGCCGTACACCTCCTTCATCCACCGCGCCCAGATCCGCCGCGCCGCGCGGAACTTCGCGATCTCCTCGAAGAAGTCGACGTGCGCGTCGAAGAAGAAGGACAGGCCGGGGGCGAAGTGGTCCACGTCCATGCCCCGGGACAGGCCCAGCTCGACGTAGCCGAAGCCGTCCGCCAGCGTGTACGCGAGTTCCTGCGCGGCCGTCGCGCCCGCCTCGCGGATGTGGTAGCCGGAGACCGACAGCGGCTTGTACGCCGGGATGGAGCGCGCGCAGTGCTCCATCAGGTCGCCGATCAGGCGCAGGTGCGGCTCCGGCTGGAAGAGCCACTCCTTCTGCGCGATGTACTCCTTGAAGATGTCGGTCTGGAGCGTGCCGTTCAGCACGGCCGGGTCGACGCCCTGGCGCTCCGCCGCGACGAGGTACATGCAGAAGACGGGGACGGCCGGGCCGCTGATCGTCATCGACGTCGTGACGTCGCCGAGCGGGATGTCCTTGAACAGGACCTCCATGTCGGCGGCCGAGTCGATGGCGACACCGCAGTGGCCGACCTCGCCGAGCGCCTTCGGCTCGTCGGAGTCGCGGCCCATGAGGGTCGGCATGTCGAAGGCGACGGAGAGGCCGCCGCCGCCGTTGGCCAGGATCATCTTGTAGCGCTCGTTGGTCTGCTCGGCGTTGCCGAAGCCGGCGAACTGGCGGATGGTCCAGGTCCGGCCGCGGTAGCCGGTCGGGTGCAGGCCGCGGGTGAAGGGGTACTCCCCGGGCCAGCCGATCCGCTCGAAGCCTTCGTAGGTGTCGCCGGGGCGTGGCCCGTACACGGGGTCGACCGGGTCTCCGGAGAGCGTGGTGAAGTCCGCGTCACGCTTGCGGGCCTTGTCGTAACGGGCCTGCCAGCGACGGCGGCCTTCCTCGATCGCTTCAGCGTCCATACCTCGAATTTACTAGGACGTCCTAGTAAATGTCGATGGCCCACCGCCACGAGCCGTGCCCGTGACGGTGGAAGGGCTGCGCGGGTTACGCCGTGGCCGTGGCCGGGCGCGCGTCCGTGATCAGTGAGCGGGCCTCGCGGGTGATCTTCGGCTCGACGAAGAACGAGGCGAACGGGATGCAGCCGGCCGCCAGCACCCACAGCAGCTTGCCGAACGGCCACTTCGCCTTGGTGCCGAGGTCGAAGGCGAAGACGACGTAGATGATGAACAGCACACCGTGGATCTGCGAGATCAGCATGGTGTCGCCCATCTGGAACCCGTACTTGGCGATGATCGCCACGGTGAACACCAGCAGCCATACGGCGGTGATGTACGCCATCACCCGGTATCGGGACAGCACATTGGACTTCATGGCATCGAGCGTAACCGGGCGCAAGGGGAGATCTTCGCGCGGGTCGCCGCCCCGCAGCCGCCCCTACTTCTCCTCGAAGTCGTGCGCCGCCACCCGCAGCGGCCGCAGCATCGCGAAGATCTCCGCGCACTCCTCCGCGTCGTACGCGCCGAGTCCGAAGTCCATCGCCATCAGGTCGCGGGTCGCCGCCTCCACCACCTCGCGGCCCTTCTCGGTGATCGAGGCGAGCGTGCCGCGCCCGTCGTTCGGGTTCGGCCGCTTGGCGACGAGACCGGACCTCACCAGCCGGTCGACGGTGTTCGTGACGGACGTCGGGTGGACCATCAGCCGCTCGCCGATCTTGGACATCGGCAGCTCGCCCTCCTTGGAGAAGGTGAGCAGCACCAGCGCCTCGTAGCGCGCGAAGGTCAGCCCGTACGGCTTGACGACGGCGTCGACCTCGGCGAGCAGAATCTGGTGCGCGCGCATGATCGAGGTGATCGCGGCCATCGAGGGGACCGGTCCCCAGCGCTGCTGCCAGAGTTCGTCGGCTCTGGCGATGGGGTCGAACGGAAGGCTGAGCGGCT
Source organism: Streptomyces altiplanensis (assembly GCF_053591575.1). Lineage (NCBI taxonomy): Bacteria > Bacillati > Actinomycetota > Actinomycetes > Kitasatosporales > Streptomycetaceae > Streptomyces > Streptomyces altiplanensis. The sequence goes on from NZ_JBSFUB010000061.1 coordinate 6,552, forward strand.
TCGGCACGGCATCGACCTTACCGGCCGGTCACATGGTGAACATCCCCGTCTCGCGCTTCGGTCCTTTCCCGTTCTCCGCACACCCGGTGCGCCGGACCTCCGCCAGCAGCGCCAGCAGCGCCACCGTGCCCACCACCCCGAACCCGGCCACGATCCGGTGCACGGGAAAGAACTCCGCGGCCACGCCCGCCAACGCCATTCCCACGCCCTGCACCGTCATCATGCCCGCCGTCATCACGGTCATGGCTCGCCCCCGCAGCTCCTGCGGCACCGCCTCGACGAACCACTGGTCCAGGCCGAGCGTGTACGCCGACGCCAGCCCCGTCACCACCAGCGCCGCCACCGCGAGCGCCACCCCGGGGCGTACCGCGTACAGCACCAGCGGCAGCAGGCACACCGCCGCCACCGGTACGACGATCCGCTCCCGGGTGCGGGGGCCGAGCGCGGAACCGGCCCAGACTTCTCCCGCGATGTGCCCCACCGGCATCGCGCACATCAGCAGTCCGACGGCGGCGGTGCCGGCGCCGAGCTGGTCGGCGTACGGCGCGGCGAGCGCTTCCGGCGCCACGACGAACATCGGCGGCACCCAGAACATCAGCATCAGCGCGCGGATCCGGCGGTGCGCGAAGACCGCGCGGGCCCCGGCGAGCGAGTCGCGCAGCAGGGTGGCACCCCGGCCGCCGCGGGCGGGCCGGCGCCTGGTCCCGAGCCGGAGCAGTACGGCCGAGCCGAGAAAGGTGACGACGGTGATCCCGATGGCGGCCCGCGCGGGCATCAGCGCGAGCAGTACCCCGCCGGCTCCGAACCCGACGAGCAGCGCGCTCTGCGACACGATGCGCAGGAGCGAGCGCCCGAGGACGAAGAGGTCGCCGTCGCCGAGGATGTCGGCGAGCGTCGCGATCCGCGTCCCGTTGAACACGGGCGAGACGGCGGCGACCGCGCAGCGCAGGACGAGGAGTCCGGCGACGGGGGTGGCGGGCAGCACCATCAGGGCCGCGCAGCCGGCGCAGACGAGGTCGCAGACGACGAGCACACGCCGGGCGGGGAAGCGGTCGGCGACTCCGGCGAGGAGCGTCCCGCCGACGAGGTAGGGGAGGAAGCCGACGGCGAAGGCGAGCGCGCTCATGAGCGGGGACCCGGTGAGGTCGTAGACGAGGACGGCGAGCGAGATCTCGCAGACGACGACGCCGAGGAGAGACATGAGGTGCGCGGCGAAGACGGCCCGGAACTCCCGGACACGGAAGACGGCGCCGTAGCCGGCCGGTGGCTCGGTCGGCGTGGAGGGGGCGGGTGACTCGGTCGGCACGGGTGGCTCGGGTGGCATGGAGGCAGCCTGGCCGGGGTCCCCCGGCGTCCATAGACTTTCGGCTGTTGCCGAATCTTCGGCCCGTACCGGGGATCAGTGCGAGATCAACGGGAGAACGCGGGAGGGCCCATGGCATACCGGCTGCACTTCGGCGAGGCAGACCTGCTGCGCTGCCGGTTCGCGGTCTCGCCGCTGTGGGAGACGCAGGAGGCCGTACGGACCCTCGCGCGCCCCGAGCGTCACGGCTACCAGCTGCCCTGGCTGCGCCGCATCCGCGAGGCCACCGCCGGTCTCGACCTCACGCCGCTGTGGCTGCTGATGCCGCAGCGCGGGCACACCCCCGACTGCCTGGGGCCGCCCCCGATCGGGCCCGCCGCCACCTTCGAGGAGGAGATCGCGGCCGTACGGGCGGCCGATCCGGTGGCCGCGCGCGACGACATCGCGCGGTCGCTGGCCTGTACGCCGGGGGCCTCGGACAGCGCGTCGGGGCAGGCGATGCTCGCGGACCCGACGGACGCCGTGCGCGACCTGGCCGCGCTCCTGGAGCAGGCGTGGCGTGCCCTGGTCGAGCCCGACTGGCCCCGGCTGCGCGCTTTGCTGGAGGCGGACGTGGCGTTCCACTCCCGGCGGCTGGCGGAGGTCGGCCTGGAGGGCCTGCTGGGGGAGCTGAACCCGCGGCTCGCCTGGTCGGGCGACGGCCGTACGCTCACGATCGAACGGCCCGGCGAGCACGAGCGGACGCTCGGCGGCCAGGGGCTGGTCCTGATGCCGAGCGTGTTCTGCTGGCCGGATGTGGTGAGCGGCTTCGAACCGCCGTGGCAGCCGACCGTCGTGTATCCGGCGCGCGGGATCGGCGGGCTGTGGACGCGGGCGGCCGAGCGTACGCCGGAGTCGCTGGCCCGGCTGCTGGGGCGGGGGCGGGCGGACGTGCTGTGCGCGCTGGACGAACCGGCGTCGACGTCGGCGCTGGCACACCGGCTCGGGCTGGCGCGGTCGTCCGTGTCGGCGCACCTTTCGACGCTGCGCGGCGCGGGGCTGCTCGTCTCGCGGCGCTACGGCCATCAGGTGCTGTACGAGCGGACCCCGCTGGGCATCGCGCTGTCCACGGTGTCGTAGGGATCCGGCCGGGCGCGGGAAGACCCCGCCGAAGTTCCCCTGCCCGCCTCTTCCCGGAGCCGGGCAAGCCCCCGGATTCCCGCGCTTCCGCCTCCGCCGGTGTCGCAACCCGGGGCGTTATGGGTGTTATGCAACGATTGCCCGGTCCGTATCGTCGCCCAGTCGAACCGTCCAAGGGGGCTGGATGTCCGGCCGCAGACCGACCCGTCCGCTCACCGCCGCGGCCGTCGCCTTCCTCGCGCTCACCGCCGTCGGCTGCTCCTCCGACGGCGGTTCCGGGCCGGGGTCCGGGCGGCAGCCGGAGAAGGCCGCCGCGGCACGGAACCAGGGGCAGGACCGGGACCCGTCCCCGTACTGGGTCGACCCGAAGAGCGACGCCGCCCGTCAGGTCGAGGCGTGGGAGGCCCAGGGCCGCGGCGCCGACGCGGACGTTCTGCGGCGCATCTCCGAGCGGCCCGTCGCCGACTGGCCGGACGGGAACGACCCGGCGCCCGGCATCAGGCGGGCCGTGCGGGGCGCCGCCGAGGACGGCCGGACCCTCGTACTCGTCGCGTACAACATCCCGCACCGCGACTGCGGCCAGCACTCCGCCGGCGGCGCCGCCGACGCCGACACCTACCGCCGCTGGATCGGGTCGTTCGCCGACAGCATCGGCACCGCCCCGGCCATCGTGATCCTGGAGCCGGACGCCGTACCGCACATCGTGGACGGCTGCACCCCGGCCGAGGAGCACGACGAGCGCACCGCGCTGCTCTCCGAGGCGGTCGACCGGCTGAAGCGGCAGCCGAAGACCAAGGTCTACCTCGACGCGGGCAACCCGGCCTGGATCGACGACCCCGGCAAGCTGGTCGAGCCCCTCAAGCGGGCCGGCGTGGACCGGGCCGACGGCGTCTCCCTCAACGTCTCCAACTTCCAGAAGGACGACGCCGTCAAGGCGTTCGGCAACCAGCTGTCCGGCCTGCTCGGCGGCGCCCACTTCGTGATCGACAGCAGCCGCAGCGGAAACGGCCCGCTCTCCGGCAGCCGCGCCGACGCCTGGTGCAACCCGGCGGGCCGCGCCCTCGGCACGCCGCCGACCGACCGCACCGGCGACCCGCTGCTGGACGCGTTCCTGTGGATCAAGCGGCCGGGCGAATCGGACGGCGAGTGCCGGGGCGGCCCGGCGGCGGGCACCTGGTGGCCGGACTACGCCCTGGGGCTGGCCCGCCGCGCGAAGGCCTGAGCGGCCCTCATGTCACATGGAGCCACTTCGCCTCCGACGGCGTCCCCTCGCCGTCCGTGACGAAGAGCATGTACCAGCCGGGCGGCACCAGCGTCCTGTCGTCCGGCACTTCCACCGTCACCTCTCCCCTGCCCTTCTCCAGGCCCAGTTCGATCGAGCGCTGCTCGACGTCCGTGGTGTGCGTGACCGCGCTCGGCCGCATCAGCCTGGCCCGCTCGATCCGCTCCGGATGCGCGGTCTTGAACGTCGCCCTCCCGGAGGCGGACGGCTCGCGCGGCCCGGCCCCCAGCACCGGACGCAGCGCCTTGTCCCGGTAGAGGTACGGCGGCGTGTAGACCTCCATCCGCTGTTCGAACTTGCCGAGTTTGGTGTTGTCCTTGTCGCCGAAGAGGGAGTCGGAGCCGAAGGTGACGACCCGGCCGTCCGGCAGCAGCAGCGCCTCGGAGTGGTAGTTGCGGCCCACCGTCGGCTCGGCCGCCTCCTTGAAGGCGTTCGCCTTCGGGTCGTAGAACTGCGCCTTGAGGATGTTGCTGGCGCCGCGCCCCCGGTAGTCCCGCGATCCGCCGCTGGTGAAGACGGTGTCGTCCGGCATGATCACGCTGTTCAGGTACCGCGTGCCCTGGGGAAGCCGGGGCCCGGACTCGAAGACCGGGTTCTGCTCGTTCAGGTCGATGATCGCCGTACGGCCCGTCGCCTTGTCGGACTCGCCGACTCCGCCGCCGCCCAGGATCATCACCCGCTGGTCCTGCGCGGGCGGCAGGACCAGCGAGGCCGCGGTCTCGGTCTGGTCGAGGTCCGTGAGGCCGCCGACCTTCTTGAAGGTGTTCTTCTCCAGGTCCCAGATGCCGGGGTCGCGGCCCTTCCCGGCCGGTCCGTACCCGGCGTTCGCACCGGAGTAGAAGAGCTTGCCGCCCTTGGTGAGGAAGAGCGCGGGGTACGTCGGAAAGTACCGGAAGGGCGCCTTCGACCACTTCTTCGTCTTCGGGTCGTAGTACTCGTTGTCGCCGGAGAGGATCGCGCCGACGTCGTCGAGCCCGGAGACGGCGAGCACTCTGCCGTCCTGGAGGGTGACCAGCGTCGGGTACCAGCGGGCCTCCTTCATCGGGTCGACGGGGATGTACTTCTCCGCCCTCGGGTCGAACTCGTACGCCGCCCTGATCCCCTGGAAGTCCTGCTTGTCCATGGTGATCGCTTCGGCGAGGCCGTACGCGTTGTCGGCGTCCTCGCCCTTCAGCCCCTCGATCTCGTACTGCGCGGACTCCTTGGTGACGGCCTGCGGCCCCTCCTCCAGGGCCTCGACGAAGACCCGGGCCTCGGCCGCGGTGACCTTGGTCTTCCAGGGCAGCATGCGCCCGCCCTTGGCGTACGAGACCTTGAACTCGCGCTTGGCCTTCGGCACGGTCACGTCGAACTTCGACACGTACACGACCCCCGAGGGCGAGCGGAAGCGGGTGCCCTTCTTGAAGGTGACGGGCTTGTCGGGGTTCTCGTTCTTGACGCGCATCCCGCCGCCGGCCCGCATGACCTCGTCGCCCAGCACCTCGTAGCGCGCGGTGCCGCCCGCCACCAGCAGCCGCCCGTCGGGCAGCTGGGAGTGTCCGGCGCAGAAGAAGTCCTCGGGGGTCGGGACCATCTTGAAGGAGCCGTCCCCGGGGTCCCACAGGACCGTCTCGAAGGTGCCCTCGTCGAACTTCTTCTGCTCGTTGCCCGAACCCGCGATGATCAGCACCTTGCCGGTGTGGAGCAGAGCGGCGTGGATCGCGTTCGTACGGTACTTCTCGGGGATGTCGACGGTGGACCAGGAACCGTACTCCGCCTTGTAGGCGGGCTGGGCGATCTTGTACGCGTGGTACTTCTCCTCCGCGAAGGACAGCGCCGCCGGGGCGTTGAGTCCCGCGAGCACCACGACGGCCCCGCTGCCCATCAGCGTCTTCTTGAACTTCTTCGTGGGCCGGTAGGCCATGGCTTCAGTTCCCTCCGGTCGTCGTGGCGAACGCGGGCTCCGGCTCCTCGCCCGGCACCGTGCTGCCGCCGGCTTCCTTCGTGGTCCTCGCACCGCTGAGGGCCGCGCGCTCCCGGGCCGAGGTCCAGCACCACACACCGACCGGCGAGAGTGCGATGACCAGCGCCAGCACGGCCCAGGTGCGCATCGCCGCGTGGGTGTGGCCGAGGACCACGGACGCGATCAGCGAGGCGACCAGCACGGCGGCCCAGGACAGGTGGATGCGGAAGGTCAGCAGCCGGTCGGGGCTCACCGCGCCGCCCTTGGGCGTGACCACGAACCTGCCGTGCGTGCGCAGCACCGCCGAGCCCAGCGACTTGGCGTAGATCGGCGCGCAGAGGGCGGACATCGCCATGCCGGCGAGGCCGCCGGAGCCTTCGGGCTCGTGCGGCGAGACGTTGTGGCGGCGGTTCCACAGGTACAGCCCGATCTGGAGGGCGGCGGCGTCGCTGTAGAGCATCAGCCAGACCGAGGACGAGACCTCGGTGCCGGACGCGCCGAACCACAGGAACAGGACGCAGCTGAGGATGCCGAGCAGCCAGTTGACGGCGGTCATCGGGTAGTAGACGAGCATCAGCGTGTACGTGAGCAGCCGGCCCGGCGGCACCCTGAAGGGCGCCTTCCAGTACTGCTTGAACAGCGTCTCGTACGTCCCGCGCGACCACCGCAGCTGCTGCGTGAAGAAGTCGGTCCAGGACGCCGGGCCCTCTCCGACGGCCAGGACGTCCGGGGTGTAGACGGACCGCCAGAAGCGCCCCGTCTCCGGGTTCTTCCTGCGGTGGATCTCGAAGCCGGTGGCCATGTCCTCGGTGATCGAGTCGTACAGGCCGCCGACCTGCTTCAGCGCCCCGACGCGCACGACGTTGTTGGTGCCGACGAACATCGGGACTCCGTAGCGGTTGCCCGCGCGCTGGATCAGGGCGTGGAACAGGAACTGCTGGGACTCCGCGGCCTTGGTGACGCAGGAGGTGTAGTTCCCGTACACCTGCGGGCCGATGACGAAGGCGACGTCCGGGTCGCGGAAGTAGCCGAGCATCCGCTCCAGGTAGTTGGGGAGCGGGACGTGGTCGGTGTCGACGGAGGCGAAGAAGTCGTAGGCGTCGCCGTACATGGCGAGCCAGGCGTTGTAGTTGCCGTGCTTGGTCCTCGCCCGGTGCGGGCCCTTCCTGGTGTTCCACTCGGGTACGCCGCTGCGGCTGAAGTGCCGTACGCCCAGCCGGGCGCAGAGCGCCTTCGCCTGCTCGTCGTCGCCCTCGTCGAGGAGCCAGACGTCGAGCGGCCCCGCGTGCCGGAGCCCGACCGCGCCTTCGAGCGTGGCCCGCACCATGGACAGTGCCTCCTTGCCCGGTACGTACGTCGTGAGGAACGCCACCCGGGTCCCCGGCTCGGGCGTCACCGGCACCGGGTCCCTGGCGACCATCGTGGCGTGCGCGATCGACACCACGTTGACCAGCATGAAGAACATGATCAGACCGATCGAGGCCAGCATCACCGTGTCCAGGTGGACCAGCCAGCGGTCGCCGCCCTCACGTTCGGTCCAGTGCGTGGGCCAGACGAGGTAGACCAGCAGGAGCGCCGAGAGGAGCGGTGCCAGAGTCATCAGCAGCACCGCGCGTATTCGGTGCGGCTCCTGCGCCATCAGGCTTCGGTACTGCACCCGGTACGCGCCGGCGCCCGGCTCCGTCAGCGGTCCGGAAAGCCTGCTGTAGGTCTCGTAGTCATAGCCCTCCGGCCGCACCGCGCCTCCAGCAGTCGAGCGTGTTCCGTAACCCCACACAAAGGGACACGGGGCGGTGTGTCGAACCGGGTCGTCCGAGCGGGCGGTTTTATCATCCGGCCGCGCACGGCGGGCACCTGGAACACGCACGACGAAGCCCCCGGCCGCCGTGTGGCGGCCGGGGGCTGTCAGCGGAGCCGGATCAGGCCCCCAGGTGGCGCTCCACCGTTTCGACCTTGGACGTCAGGCCGTCGGTGACACCGGGCCGGATGTCGGCCTTCAGGACGAGCGACACGCGGGGCGCGCGGGCCTCGACGGCGGCGACGGCGCGCTTGACGACGTCCATCACCTCGTCCCACTCGCCCTCGACGGAGGTGAACATCGCGTCGGTGCGGTTCGGCAGTCCGGACTCGCGGACCACGCGGACCGCGTCGGCGACGTACTCGCCGACGTCCTCGCCCACGCCCAGCGGGGTCACGGAGAAGGCGACGATCATGCGCCGACCACGCCTTCCTTGCGGGCGCGGGTGGCGATGACCGCGTCCTCGGCCTCGCGCTTGAGGCGCTTGTCGGCGAAGAAGCCGCCGGTCGGCAGGACCGACATGACGAAGTAGAAGGCCGCGGTCCCCAGCGACCACTTGGTCCGGTTCCAGGCGTCGGCCCAGAAGAGGACGTACAGGACGAAGAGCAGACCGTGGATCGCGCCCATGACGGGGACCGCGTTGAATTCCGTGGTGCGCTTGAGCACCGAGCAGACGAGCAGCAGCAGGAAGGAGACCGCCTCGGGTGCGGACACCAGGCGGAGGCGGCGGAGTGCGGAAGCGGTCTTGATGTCCACGGAGGGGCAACCTTCGTCGTCGCGGGAACGGGTCGTCGATCTTGTGAATGCACGCACAAGCTCGTTCCCATTGTGGCAGCCCGCTTTGCCACCTCTTTGTCAGGGTCGGGCTCGCGGGTACCGTCGTCCCGTGGCTCAGTTCCGACTCCAAGGCAGCAAGGTGCTCGCCGTCGACATGACCGGCGATGCCGTCAAAGCGAAGAACGGCTCGATGGTCGCGTACGACGGCCGGATGGCCTTCAAGAAGATGTCCGGCGGCGGTGAGGGCATGCGCGGCATGGTGACCCGGCGCCTCACCGGTGAGCAGATGACCGTGATGGAGGTGAAGGGCCACGGCACGTGCTGGTTCGCCGACCGCGCGAGCGAGATCAACCTCGTCTCGCTGCGCGGCGAGAAGCTGTACGTCGAATCCAGCAACCTCCTCTGCACGGACGCGGGCCTGCGCACCGGCACCTCCTTCACCGGGCTGCGCGGCGGCGCGACCGGGGGCGGCCTGTTCACCACGACGGTGGAGGGCACCGGGCAGGCGGCGATCATGTCGGACGGCCCGGCGGTCGTCCTGCGCGTCTCCTCCCAGTACCCGCTCCAGGTCGACCCCGGGGCGTACATCGCGCACCAGGGCGACCTCCGGCAGCACTTCCAGTCCGGCGTGAACTTCCGTACGTTCATCGGCGAGGGCTCGGGCGAGGCGTTCCAGATCCGGTTCGAGGGCGAGGGGCTCGTCTACGTGCAGCCCAGCGAGCGCAACACCGTCGGGGGCGACGTCTGATGCCGTTCCGCGAGATCAACTCCAGGATGGTCGAGGCACGGGTCACGCCCGGCCAGAAGATGTTCAGCCAGCGCGGCGCGATGCTCGCGTACCGGGGCGACGTCTCCTTCACGCCGAACATGCAGGGCGGCCAGGGCGGCGTGATGTCCATGATCGGCCGGCGCGTCGCCGACGAAGCCACGCCCCTCATGACGGTCGAGGGATCGGGCACGGTGCTGTTCGGCCACGGCGGTCACCACATCCAGGTGATCAACCTGACCGGCGACACCCTCTACGTCGAGGCGGACCGCCTCCTGGCCTTCGACGGCACCCTCACCCAGGGCACGATGTTCATGGGCTCGCAGGGCGGCGTCATGGGCATGGTGCGCGGCCAGGTGACCGGTCAGGGCCTGTTCACGACGACCCTCAAGGGCCACGGCGCGGTGGCGGTCATGGCGCACGGCGGAGTGATCGAGATCCCCGTCACGCCCCAGCGGCCCGTGCACGTCGACCCGCAGGCGTACGTCGCGCACCACGGCGACGTGCGCAACCAGCTCTCCACCGCACTGGGCTGGCGCGACATGGTGGGCCGCGGCTCGGGCGAGGCGTTCCAGCTGGAGCTGTCCGGCAGCGGCGCGGTGTACGTACAGGCCTCGGAGGAGAAGCTGTGACCGGCCCCGTGATCTTCGACCCGCACACCCTCCCCTCCGACGACAACGTCACCCCCTACACCTTCTGCGTGGAGCTCAAGGGGAGCCAGTGGTTCCTCCAGAAGGGCAAGATGATCGCCTACTACGGGCGCATCGACTTCAACGGCATCGGCCACGGCCGCTTCGACCGCCTCGTGCGCACCAGCTTCCACTCGCCGCTGCACGCGAGCGACTGGGTGGTGGCGGAGGGCCAGGGCAAGATGCTGCTCGCGGACCGCGCGTTCGACGTCAACTCCTTCGACCTCGACGACGGCAACCTCACCATCCGCTCCGGCAGCCTTCTGGCGTACGAGCCGACGCTCGCCCTGAAGCAGTCGATCGTCCCGGGCTTCCTCACCCTCATCGGCACCGGCAAGTTCGTGGCGGCCTCCAACGGCCCGGTCGTCTTCATGGAGCCGCCGATCCGCGTGGACCCGCAGGCCCTGGTCGGCTGGGCGGACTGCCCGTCCCCCTGCCACCACTACGACCACGGCTACATGACCGGCGTGATGGGCGGAATCAGGTCACTGACCGGCATCGGCGGCACGTCGGGCGAGGAGCACCAGTTCGAGTTCGTGGGGGCCGGCACGGTCCTGCTCCAGTCCACCGAACTCCTCATGGCCGAGCAGGCCACGGGCACCGTACCGACGGAGCCGGGAGTGCCCGGCGGCCACGGTGCGGGACAGGGCCAGTCCGGCGGCGCACCGCGCCTTCCCGGTCAGCTGGGGGACCTCCAGCGTCGCTTCGGCCTGTGAGCGGTAGTCTGCGGAGTGTGACGTCGAACGTCTGCGCCCTTGTCACGTACGGGCGTCACATTCCGTGACTTCGTCAAGAATTCAACTTCTTAGGTAGAATCCATACATGGAGACCGAGACGGCCACCCCCTGGCTGACCGATGCCGAACAGTGCGCCTGGCGTACCTACCTGGACGCCAACCGGCTGCTGACCTACCAGCTCGAAAAGGATCTTCAGCCGTACGGGCTGACCATCAACGACTACGAGATCCTGGTCAACCTCTCCGAGTCCGACGAACGCCGGCTGCGGATGAGCGACCTCGCGGCAGCGACCCTCCAGTCCAAGAGCCGGCTCTCCCACCAGATCACCCGCATGGAGAGCGCGGGACTGGTCCGCAGGGAGAACTGCGAGTCCGACCGCCGCGGCCTGTACGCCGTACTGACCGACCAGGGCAGCGCGACCATGAAGCAGGTCGCTCCGCACCACGTGGAGTCCGTGCGCCGGCACTTCATCGACATGCTCTCCCCGGAGGCGCTCGCCCAGATGAAGGCCGCCCTGACCCCGGTGGTCGAGCAGTTGCGGGGCCGGCGAGGAAAGGTCTAGGCGGCCGGCAGACGCGGCGCGAAGAGAGCACCGCCGCGCGCCCAGCCCCCCACGCACCATTCGGCCCAGGAGTCTCCCGGGCTTCGCGCCGCTGCGCCGGACTCCGTCCGCCGGCACAGGCACCACACCGCCCGGGCCGCCGCCGTCAGAAATCCCCCGGAGCAGCCGGCAGACGCAACACGAAGAGAGCGCCGCCACGCTTTCCTTCACCCACGGACAACGAGCCACCGTGCCGCATCGCGACATCGCGCGCGATCGCCAGACCGAGCCCCGCGCCACCGTCGTCGCGGGTGCGCGCGTCGTCCAGCCGTACGAACCGCTCGAAGATCCGCTCGCGCTCCGCCGCCGGAACCCCCGCACCGTCGTCGGCGACCCCGACCACCACCGCGCCGCGCTCCCCCCGCACGGAGACCTCGACAGAACTCCTCGCGTGGCGCTGCGCGTTGTCGAGCAGATTGCCGAGCACCCGCGCCAACTGCCCGCGCGACCCGGCGACTTCGAACGCCCCCTCGCCCACGACCGCCACCGGCACCCGGTCGGCCCGCTGCGAGACCTCTTCCCTCACCAGCGCCCCCATGTCCACGCGCCCCGGCCCCGGCCGCTCCCCCGCGTCCAGCCGGGCGAGCAGCAGCAGGTCGGCGGCCAGCCCCTGAAGCCGCACGGTGTCCCCCACCGCGCCCTCCACATCGAGCAGCTCCGGGTGGGCCGCGCCCACTTCCAGCTGCGTCCGCAGCGAAGCGATCGGACTCCGCAGCTCGTGCGAGGCATCGGCGACGAACCGCCGCTGCCGCTCCACCGAAGCCTCCAGCGCCGCGAGCGTCTCGTTGGTCGTCACGGCCAGCCTCGCCACCTCGTCGTGCGTGTCGGGCTCCGGCACCCGCCGCGACAGGTCCTCGGAGGCAGTGATCGCGGCCATCTCCCGCCTGATTCCCTCCACGGGCCGCAGGGACCGCCGCGTCACGAGCCAGGTCACCCCGCCCACCACCACGAGCAGCACCGGCAGACCGATCAGCATGGCCTCCCGCACCGTGCCGACGGCGTCCTGCTCGGTGGCCAGCGGCGCACCGGCGTACACCGTGACGGTCTGCCCCCGGGGCGTCGTCGCCTCGACGGCCGCGAACCGGTAGTCGGCCCGGTCGCCGTCCACGGTCGCGCTCCCCGACGACAGCCGGGGGTCGTCGCCCGAGACCTCTCCCCGCCCGGGGTCCTCGTCATCGCCGTCACCACCCCCCGCACCGCCCCCGACCCTGACCTCGGGGCTCCCGGCCCCCTCGATCGCCTCCAGGTCCTCGCTCACGGCCACCACCTTCCCGTCCTCCCCCACCACCTGCACCGGACGGTCGTCGGGCCACTCCACCTCCCCGTACGGACGCCCCACGGCCACCTGCGAGGCCACGTTCTGGGCGTCGACCTCGGCCTGGAGGTCGGCCTGGTCGATCAGATTGGCCCGCAGCACCAGCAGCACGGCCAGCCCGGCGGCCACCAGTGCCACCGCGACGACCACGGTCGCCCCGAGCGCCGCCCTGGCCCGTACGGACCCGAAGAGCCGCCTCATCCCGCCACCAGCCGGTATCCGGCGCCGCGCACCGTCTGGATCCGCCCGGCGCCCAGCTTCCGGCGCAGGGCGCTCACGTACACCTCGACGATGTTCGGGTCGCCTTCGTACGCGAAGTCCCACACGTGTTCCAGGATCTGCGCCTTGCTGACGACCTCACCGGCCCGCACGGCGAACTGCTCCAGCACGGCGAACTCCTTCGTGGTGAGCACGACTTCTTCCTCCCCGGCATACACGTGCCGGCCGGCGGTATCCATCCGCAGATCCCCCACCACGACCACCGGCGAAGCCCCGGCACTCGCCCGCCGCCGCAGCAGCGCCTTGACCCGGGCGACGAGGACCACGTACGAGAACGGCTTCGTCAGATAGTCGTCGGCGCCCGTGTCGAGCCCCTCCGCCTCGTCGTACTCCCCGTCCTTGGCGGTCAGCATCAGGATCGGCACGTCGTTCCCCGCGGCCCGCAGCGCCGCACACACCCGGTACCCGTTCATGCCGGGCAGCATGATGTCCAGGATGACGAGGTCGTACGAGCCCTCCCCGGCCCGGTGCAGCCCTTCGAGCCCGTCGTGCACCACATCCACGGCGAAGCCCTCGGCGGTGAGCCCCTTGGCCAGGGCCACCGCGAGCCGCCTCTCGTCCTCCACGATCAACAAGCGCATGCGCCAAGGTTCGCAAACCGAACCTGAAGGCGCCTTCAGCCGGCTTCAGCTGCCCTTCAGCATCACTCAGCCAGGTTGGTCCCCGTAGCAACCGACCGCTCTGGAGGAACCCTCATGAAGCGCAAGCTCGTCATCGCCACCGCCGCCACCGCCCTGCTCCTCGGCGGCACCGCGACCGCATTCGCCACGTCGGACGACGACGCGAAGCCGGCGCCGGCCACGAGCACGATCACCCTCGACGAGGCGACGGCGGCGGCCGTGAAGTCCACGCCGGGCACGGTCACCGGCGCCGAGCTGGACGACGACGCCCCGGTCTGGGAGATCGACGTCTTCGGCAAGGACACCAAGTGGCACGACGTGGAGGTGGACACCAAGAGCGCGAAGGTGATCCACGTCCACACCGAGGACGACGACGACCGCGACCGCGCCCCGAAGGACGCGAAGGTCACCATGCGCGAGGCCGTGGCGGCAGCCCTCAAGGCCCAGCCGGGCACGCTGACGTCCATCGACCTGGACGACAGCGCCTGGGAAGCCGAGGTCCAGTCCAAGGACGGCAAGCAGCACGAGCTGAACGTCGACGCCACCACGGCCAAGGCGACCCCGGACCAGGACGACGCGGACGACGCGGACGACGCGGACGACGACAACGACTCCGACTGACACCGACCGCCCGCAGACCACCCACCGGCGCGGGGGCGGCGCCCAGGACGCGCTGCGCTGATCCGGGGGCAGCCCCGGGGTGCGCGGTGCCCGCAGGCCACCACCCGCCGGCGCGAGGGGGCGGGCCGCGCAGGGGGCGGTGTCCGGGACGTGCTGCGCCTGCCCGGGGGCAACCCCCGGACCCCCGGCCGACGGCCCGGGGACTGCCCGCCGGCGCGAGGGGGCGGGCCGCGCAGGGGGCGGTGTCCGGGACGTAGAACGTGATGTGTGCGCAGGACGCCGGTTTCGCACAAGGCCCCGCGGCGCCGCCCCAAACCGCCTACGCCTCGGTAATCCCCGCCACCAGCTCGTCCGCCGCCGCGTAAGGATCCAGCTCCCCCGCCACGATCCGCTCCGCCAGCACCCCCAGCCGCCGGTCGCCCCGCAGGTCACCGATCCGCTCCCGCAGCGCGGTGACCGCGATCGTCTCGACCTCGTGGGCCGCCCGCTTCGCCCGCCGCTCCGCCAGCACCCCGTGCTCCTCCATCCACGCCCGGTGCTTCTCCAGCGCCTCGACGACCTCGTCGACACCCTCGCCCCGCGCCGCCACCGTCTTCACGATCGGCGGCCGCCAGTCCCCGGGCCCCCGGGACTCCCCGAGCCCCAGCATGTGGTTGAGCTCCCGCGCAGTCGCGTCGGCCCCGTCCCGGTCGGCCTTGTTCACGACGTACACGTCACCGATCTCCAGGATCCCCGCCTTCGCGGCCTGGATCCCGTCCCCCATCCCCGGTGCCAGCAGCACCACGGACGTGTCCGCCTGCGAGGCGATCTCCACCTCCGACTGCCCGACTCCCACCGTCTCGACCAGCACCACGTCACAGCCCGCCGCGTCCAGCACCCGAATGGCCTGCGGCGCGGCCCAGGCCAGCCCGCCCAGGTGCCCCCGGGTGGCCATCGACCGGATGTAGACCCCCGGATCCGACGCGTGCTCCGACATCCGCACCCGGTCGCCCAGCAGCGCGCCGCCGCTGAACGGCGACGACGGGTCCACCGCCAGCACCCCGACCCGCTTGCCGGCCCGCCGGTACGCCGATACGAGCGCCGACGTGGAAGTCGACTTACCGACTCCCGGCGACCCCGTGAGCCCCACCACATACGCACCGCCGGCGAGCGGAGCCAGCGCCGCCATCACCTCACGCAGTTGCGGGGACGCCCCCTCGACCAGCGAGATCAGCCGGGCGACGGCCCGGGGCCGGCCCTCTCGCGCCTGAGCCACCAGCCCGGGGACGTCCTGCATCACAATTCCGCTCCTTGAATCGGCGAACCGGCCTGCCCGCAAAGGCCTGCCTGCGAAAGGATTACTTGCCCGCGACCTTGATGATCAGCGCATCACCCTGACCGCCACCACCGCACAGCGCGGCGGCACCGACGCCCCCGCCCCGCCGCTTCAGTTCGAGCGCCAAGTGCAGCACGACCCGCGCGCCGGACATTCCGATGGGATGTCCCAGGGCGATCGCACCACCGTTGACGTTCACCTTTTCCGGGGAAATTCCGAGGTCCTTCATTGACTGGACCGCAACCGCGGCGAAGGCCTCGTTGATCTCCACGAGGTCAAGATCCTCAACCCCGATCCCCTCCTTGCCGAGCGCGTGCGCGATGGCGTTGGAAGGCTGCGACTGGAGCGAGTTGTCGGGCCCGGCGACGTTCCCGTGGGCCCCGATCTCGGCGATCCACTCCAGCCCGAGCTCCTCCGCCCTGGCCTTGCTCATGACGACCACGGCCGCCGCGCCGTCCGAAATCTGCGAAGCGGTCCCGGCGGTGATCGTGCCGTCCTTGGCGAAAGCGGGACGCAGCTTGCCCAGCGACTCGACGGTCGTCTCGGGCCGGATTCCCTCGTCCTTCGAGAAGAGAACCGGCTCGCCCTTGCGCTGCGGAATCTCGACGGGCGTGATCTCCGCCTCGAAGAGGCCGTTCTTCTGCGCGGCGGCGGCCCGCTGGTGCGAAAGCGCCGCGAATTCGTCCTGCGGTCCGCGCGCGATTCCGAGCCGGGTGTTGTGCTTCTCCGTCGACTCTCCCATCGCGATGCCCTCGAAGGAGTCGGTCAGCCCGTCGTGCGCCATCGAGTCGAGCATCTCGATCGCGCCGTACTTGAAGCCCTCGCGGGACTTCGGAAGCACGTGAGGAGCGTTCGTCATGGACTCCTGGCCACCGGCGACGACGACGTCGAACTCACCGGCGCGGATCAGCTGGTCGGCCAGGGCGATCGCGTCGAGCCCCGACAGGCAGACCTTGTTGATGGTCAGAGCGGGCACGGCCATGGGAATCCCGGCCTTCACCGCCGCCTGACGGGCGGGGATCTGCCCCGCCCCGGCCTGCAGCACCTGCCCCATGATCACGTACTGGACCTGGTCCCCGCCGATACCGGCCCGCTCCAGGGCCGCCTTGATGGCGAACCCGCCGAGGTCCGCGCCGGAGAAGGATTTCAGCGAGCCGAGCAGCCGACCCATGGGCGTACGGGCACCGGCGACGATGACAGACGTAGTGCGGTTCGTTCCAGGCATGAGGCACGGCCCCTTGGGATGAGGAGTGAACGAGGGTTTACCTCAATGTACTGAGCGGTACGGGCCCGGTCACCGGGCAGCGAGTGTGATCGCGCGCACGTTGCGTAACCACTCCAACCGCGCTGCACTGAACCCATGCTGACGCGAATCGACCACATCGGAATCGCCTGTTTCGACCTCGACAGGACCATCGAGTTCTACCGCTCGACCTACGGCTTCCAGGTGTACCACTCGGAGGTCAACGAGGAGCAGGGCGTGCGCGAGGCCATGCTCAAGATCAACGAAACGTCCGACGGCGGCGCCACGTACCTCCAGCTCCTGGAGCCCACCAGGGAGGACTCCGCGGTGGGAAAGTGGCTGGCCAAGAACGGTGAGGGGGTCCACCACATCGCCTTCGGCACCCCGGACGTGGACGCCGACGCGGCGGACATCCGCGAGAAGGGCGTACGGGTCCTCTACGACGAGCCCCGCATCGGTTCGATGGGGTCCCGCATCACGTTCCTGCACCCCAAGGACTGCCACGGCGTACTGACCGAACTGGTCACTTCGGCCCCTTCCACCCCCGAGGAGCACTGACCCCCGGATTCCACGGCCGGTAGAGTGGGCGGTTCCGGTCCGGGGCCGGACCGGGGCCTGTGACTCATGCCTCGCAGTTGATCTGACACCATTCCCCCCGGGGGGCCGCCCGTGCCGGGGTGGCGCTTGTTCGGAGAGTCGGAAGAGTTGCGACCAGGGGACGGATGGGACCGCGCAGTGCGGGGCTACGAACGCCAGGAGAGCCAACAGCGGGGTGAAACCGACCATCTCTCGCGGTTCGAAGCCGAGATGGACCGGCTGAAGACCGAGCGGGAGAAGGCGGTTCAGCACGCCGAGGACCTCGGTTACCAGGTCGAGGTGTTGCGCGCCAAGCTCCACGAGGCGCGCCGCAACCTCGCGTCCCGTCCTGCCTACGACGCGGCGGACATCGGTTACCAGGCCGAGCAGTTGCTCCGTAACGCCCAGGTCCAGGCCGATCAGCTGCGCACCGACGCCGAGCGCGAACTGCGCGACGCCCGGGCGCAGACGCAGCGGATCCTCCAGGAGCACGCCGAGCACCAGGCACGGCTCCAGGCCGAGTTGCACACGGAGGCGGTCACCCGTCGTCAGCGGCTCGACCAGGAGCTCGCCGAGCGCCGGCAGACCGTCGAGGCGCACGTCAACGAGAACGTGGCGTGGGCCGAGCAGCTGCGCGCCCGTACCGAGGCGCAGGCCCGCCGGCTCCTGGAGGAGTCCCGCGCCGAGGCCGAGCAGGCGCTGGCCGCCGCCCGCGCCGAGGCCGAGCGGGTCGCCCAGGAGGCCCGCCGGCGCCTCGGCGCCGAGGCCGAGAACGCCCGCGCCGAGGCGGAAGCGCTTCTGCTGCGCGCCCGCAAGGACGCCGAGCGCCTGCTGAACGCCGCCTCCAGCCAGGCGCAGGAGGCGACGGCCCACGCCGAACAGCTGCGGACGTCGACGAGCGCCGAGTCCGACCAGGCGCGCCGTCAGGCCGCCGAACTGAGCCGCACCGCCGAGCAGCGGATGCAGGAGGCCGAGACGGCGCTGCGCGAGGCGCGCGCCGAGGCCGAGAAGGTCCTGACCGAGGCGAAGGACGCGGCGGCCAAGCAGCTGACGACGGCCGAGTCCGTCAACGAGCAGCGCACCCGTACGGCCAAGACCGAGATCGCCCGGCTGGTCGCGGAGGCCACGAAGGACGCCGAGGCGCTCAAGGCGGAGGCCGAGCAGGCCCGCGCCGATGCCCGCGCCGAGGCGGAGCGGCTGGTGGCCGAGGCCGCCGAGAAGGCCCGTACGGCCGCCGCCGAGGATTCGGCGGCCCAGCTCGCCAAGGCCGCCCGTACCGCCGAAGAGGTCCTGACCAAGGCGTCCGACGACGCCAGGGAGACCACCCGCAAGGCGTCCGAGGAGGCCGAGCGGATCCGCCGCGAGGCCGAGGCCGAGATCGAGCGGCTGCGCAGCGAGGCGGCGGCCCAGGCCGACCAGCTCAAGGGCGCGGCCAAGGACGACACCAAGGAGTACCGGGCCAAGACGGTCGAGCTGCAGGAGGAGGCGCGCAGGCTGCGCGGCGAGGCCGAGCAGCTGCGGGCCGAGGCGGTCGCCGAGGGCGAGCGGATCCGCGGCGAGGCCCGCCGTGAGGCCGTCCAGCAGATCGAGGAGGCGGCCAGGACCGCCGAGGAGCTGCTGACCAAGGCGCGGGGCGACGCGGACGAGCTGCGTACGTCCGCCTCCGCCGAGAGCGAGCGCGTCCGCGGCGAGGCCATCGAGCGCGCCGCGGCGCTGCGCAAGCAGGCCGAGGAGACCCTGGAACGCACCCGCGCCGAGGCCGAGCAGCTGCGCACGGAGGCCGAGGAGCAGGCGGCGGGCACCACCGCCGACGCCGAGGAGGCCGCCCGCGCGCTGCGCGAGGAGGCCGAGCGCGTCATCGCCGGCCGCCGGTCCGAGGCCGCCGAGGAGCTGACCCGGCTGCACGCCGAGGCCGAGCAGCGCGTCGCCGCCGCCGAGCAGGCACTGGGCGAGGCCAGGACCGAGGCCGAGCGGCTGCGCCGGGAGGCCGGCGAGGAGATCGAGCGGCTGCGGGTCGAAGCGGCGGAGCGGGTGCGTACGCTCCAGGCGCAGGCCGAGACGGAGGCGGAGCGGCTGCGCACCGAGGCGGCCGCCGACGCCTCGCAGTCGCGCGCCGAGGGCGAGGCCGTCGCCGTACGGCTGCGCAGTGAGGCGTCGAACGAGGCCGAGCGGCTCAAGACGGAGGCGCAGGAGAGCGCGGACCGGATCCGGTCGGAGGCCGCCGCCGCGGCCGAGCGGGTCGGGGCCGAGGCCGCCGAGGCCCTGGCCGCCGCCCAGGAGGAGGCCGCGAGGCGCCGCCGGGAGGCCGAGGAGACGCTCGCCGCCGCCCGCGAGGAGGCCGAGCAGGAGCGTACGCAGGCCCGCGAGCAGAGCGAGGAGCTGCTGGCGTCCGCCCGCAAGCGGGTCGAGGACGCGCAGACCGAGGCGCAGCGCCTGGTCCAGGAGGCGGACTACCGGGCGACCGAGCTGGTCGCCGCCGCCGAGCAGACCGCGCAGCAGGTACGGGACGCGGTGGCCGGGCTGCACGAGCAGGCCGAGCAGGAGATCGCCGGGCTGCGCAGCGCCGCCGAGCACGTGGCGGAGCGTACGAAGACCGAGGCGCAGGAGGAGGCGGACCGGCTCCGCGCCGAGGCGTACGAGGAGCGGGAGCGGGCCACCGAGGACGCGGCCGGGATGCGCCGGCAGGCGCAGGAGGAGACGGACGCCGCGAAGGCGCTCGCGGAGCGCACGGTCGGGGACGCGATCGCGGAGGCGGAGCGGCTGCGTTCCGATTCGTCGGAGTACGCGCAGAGGCTCCGTACGGAGGCTTCCGACGCGCTGGCTTCGGCCGAGCAGGACGCGGCCCGTTCGCGCGCCGAGGCCCGCGAGGACGCCAACCGCATCCGCAACGAGGCGGCGGCGCAGGCGGACCGGCTGATCGGCGAGGCGACGGGCGAGGCCGAGCGCATGGCGGCCGAGGCCGTGCAGTCGCTGACGGCCGCCGGGCAGGACGCGGCCCGCATCAGGGCCGAGGCCGAGCAGATCAGGGCGGACGGCGAGGCCGGGGCCGAGCGGCTGCGGGCCGAGGCGCGCGAGGAGGGCGAGCGCGTCCTCGACGAGGCGCGCAAGGCCGCCGACAAGCGACGCGGCGACGCCGCGTCCCAGGCCGACAAGCTCGTCTCCGAGGCGAGCGGCGAGGCCGAGCGGATCCTCTCCGACGCGAACGGCGAAGCGGAGCGGCTGCGCGCCGAGGCCGAGCGGGTGCGCGGCGACGCGCGCCAGGAGGCCGAGCGCGTCCTCGACGAGGCGCGCAAGGCCGCCGACAAGCGACGCGGCGACGCCGCGTCCCAGGCCGACAAGCTCGTCTCCGAGGCGAGCGGCGAGGCCGAGCGGATCCTCTCCGACGCGAACGGCGAGGCCGAGCGGCTGCGCGCCGAGGCCGCCGAGATGGTGGCCTCCGCCCAGCGGGCGGCGGAGCGCATCAGGTCCGACGCCGAGAAGGTCAAGGCGGACGCCGAGAAGGCGGCGGAGCGGATGCGCGGCGACGCGCGCGCCGAGGCCGACCGGCTGCTCGACGAGGCGCGCCAGGCGGCGTCCAAGCGCCGCGCGGACGCGGCCGAGCAGGCCGACCAGCTGATCGCGAAGGCCCAGGAGGAGGCGCTGCTCGCCGCGACGCGGGCCGAGGAGCAGGCCGACACGATGGTCGGCGCGGCCCGCAAGGAGGCCGAGCGGCTGGTGGCTGAGTCGACGATCGAGGGCAACTCCCTGGTGGAGAAGGCCCGTACGGACGCCGACGAGCTGCTGGTCGGGGCCCGCAGGGACGCGACCGCCATACGGGAGCGGGCGGAGGAGCTGCGCTCCCGTACGGAGAGCGAGATCGAGGAGCTGCACGAGCGGGCCCGCCGGGAGACGTCCGAGCAGATGCGGACGGCGGGCGAGCGGGTCGACAAGCTGGTGAAGGCCGCGACGGAGCAGCAGGCCGAGGCCGAGGCGAAGGCGAAGGCGATGATCTCCGAGGCGAGTTCGGAGGCGGGCAAGGTCCGTATCGCCGCGGTGAAGAAGGCCGAGGCGCTGCTCAAGGAGGCCGAGCAGAAGAAGGCCGAGCTGGTACGGGAGGCCGAGCGGATGCACGCGGAGGCCGAGGCGGAGGCGAAGCGCACGGTCGAGGAGGGCCGGCGTGAGCTCGATGTGCTCGTACGCCGCCGCAAGGACATCCAGACCGAGATTTCCCGCGTCCAGGACGTACTTGAGGCATTGGAGTCTTTTGAGACACCCGCGGGGGGTGGCAAGACGGCATCGAACAGCGGCTCCGCCGCAGGTGGAGTCAGAGCGGGCGCAGGGTCGGGCAACACTCGTTCGGGTGGCAAGTCTTCGGACAGTTAGCCACTCGAAAGAGGTGTCATTCTCCGGACCAAACCTCCATTGGCTCGGTGACACGCCGCCCGGGCCCCTAGGATTCCCCCTAGCACCCCACCGGTCTCATTCGACAGGAACCCAGGAACCCCATGAGCGACACTTCCTCCCCCTTCGGCTTCGAGCTCGTGCGGCGTGGTTACGACCGCGGTCAGGTGGACGACCGCATTACCAAACTCGTCGCCGACCGTGACAGTGCTCTGGCCCGAATCACTGCTCTGGAAAAGCGCATCGAGGAACTCCACCTCGAGACACAGAACGCCCAGGCCCAGGTCAGCGATGCCGAGCCGTCGTACGCCGGTCTCGGTGCGCGTGTCGAGAAGATCCTCCGTCTCGCCGAGGAGGAGGCGAAGGACCTGCGTGAGGAGGCCCGTCGCGCCGCCGAGCAGCACCGCGAGCTCGCCGAGTCCGCCGCGCAGCAGGTGCGCAACGACGCCGAGTCGTTCGCCGCCGAGCGCAAGGCGAAGGCCGAGGACGAGGGTGTCCGTATCGTCGAGAAGGCCAAGGGGGACGCCTCGACGCTGCGCAGCGAGGCGCAGAAGGACGCACAGCAGAAGCGCGAGGAGGCGGACGCCCTCTTCGAGGAGACCCGCGCCAAGGCCGCCCAGGCCGCCGCGGACTTCGAGACGAACCTGGCCAAGCGCCGCGAGCAGTCCGAGCGCGACCTGGCTTCGCGCCAGGCCAAGGCCGAGAAGCGTCTGGCCGAGATCGAGCACCGCGCCGAGCAGCTGCGCCTGGAGGCCGAGAAGCTGCGTACGGACGCGGAGCGCCGTGCCCGTCAGACGGTGGAGACCGCGCAGCGCCAGGCCGAGGACATCGTCGCCGACGCCAACGCCAAGGCCGACCGGATCCGCAGCGAATCGGAGCGCGAGCTGGCGGCGCTCACCAACCGCCGTGACTCGATCAACGCGCAGCTGACCAACGTCCGCGAGATGCTGGCGACGCTGACCGGTGCGGCCGTCGCCGCCGCCGGCGCCCCGGCCGACGACGAGCCGATCACCCGCGGCGTCCCGGCCCAGCAGACCCGCTAGCCCGAAGCGGAAGCAAGCAGGCCGTAAAAGCCCCGAAAGCCCCCCGTCATTCCGGTGGCGGGGGGCTCGGTGCGCCCTTAGCGTGGCGGGCATGATTGAGCTGACGGGGCTGACGAAGCGTTACGGCGGGAAGGTGGCCGTCGACCATCTGACCTTCACTGTACGGCCGGGCATCGTGACCGGCTTCCTGGGCCCGAACGGGGCGGGCAAGTCGACGACCATGCGGATGCTGCTGGGGCTGGACAACCCGACGGCGGGCGACGTCCGCATCGACGGGAAGCGGTACGCCGAACTCAAGGATCCCCTGAAGTACATCGGCGCGCTCCTCGACGCCAAGGCGATGCACGGCGGCCGCAGCGCGTACAACCACCTGCTGTGCCTGGCCCAGAGCAACGGCATCCCCCGCCGCCGGGTCTCCGAGGTCCTCGAAACGGTGGGCCTGACGGCCGTCGCCAAGAAGCGCGCGAAGGGCTTCTCGCTCGGCATGGGCCAGCGGCTCGGCATCGCGGGCGCGTTGCTGGGCGACCCCGAGATCCTGATGTTCGACGAGCCGGTGAACGGGCTCGACCCCGAGGGCATCCACTGGATCCGCAACCTGATGAAGTCGCTGGCGGGCCAGGGCCGTACGGTCTTCGTCTCCTCCCACCTGATGAGCGAAATGGCGCTCACCGCCGACCACTTGGTCGTCATCGGCCAGGGCAGGCTGCTCGCCGACACGTCCATGGCCGACTTCATCCGGGAGAACTCGCGCAGTTACGTGCGTCTGCGCTCCCCGCAGCAGGAGCGGCTGCGCGATGTCATGCACGAGGCCGGGATCACGGCGGTCAGCAAAGGTGACGGGGCGCTGGAGGTGGACGGCGCGACCTCGGAGCAGCTCGGCGAACTCGCCGCCCGCCACCAGCTCGTCCTCCATGAGCTGAGCCCCCAGCAGGCCTCGCTGGAGGAGGCGTTCATGCAGCTGACCGCGGAGTCCGTGGAGTACCACGCGCATACGGACGGCGCGGGGCCGCAGTCGCCCGGGGCCGGCTGGGGCGCCGGCGCGCAGCAGCAGAAGAAGGGGGTCTGAGCCATGGCGGTCGCACAGGTGCTCACATCGGAATGGACCAAGATCAAATCGGTTCGGTCCACGGTGTGGACGCTCGGTCTCGCCGCGGTGGTCACGATCGGCCTCGGCATGCTGATCAGCGTTCTCTCGAAGAACGAGTTCAAGAACATGGACGCCCAGGACAGGCTCGCCTTCGATCCCACCTTCGTGAGTTTCGCCGGAACGAGCCTCGGCCAGCTGGCGATGATCGTTTTCGGCGTGCTCGTCGTGTCGAACGAGTACAGCACCGGAATGATCCGCATGTCGCTCGCCGCGGTCCCGCAGCGCGGCGCCTTCCTCTTCAGCAAGATCGCCGTCGCCACGGCGCTCGCACTGGCCGTCGCGATGGTCACGAGTTTCACCTCCTTCTTCCTGGGCCAGGCGATGCTGGGCGACCTGAGAGCGGACATCGGCGACCCGGGCGTCCTGCGCGCGGTGATCGGCGGCGGGCTCTACATGACCCTGATCGCGCTGTTCTCGATGGGCGTGGCCACCATGCTGCGCAGCCCGATGCTCGCGCTCGGCATCCTGATGCCGATCTTCTTCCTCCTCGCGCCGATCCTGGGCAATGTCTCCGCGACCGAGAAGGTCGGCCAGTACCTCCCCGACCAGGCGGGCAGCAAGATCATGCAGGTGGTGCCGCCGCTCGACGACGATGCGCCGTACGGCCCGTGGGGCGGGCTGCTGATCATGGTGGCGTGGGTCGTCGTGGCCGTGGCGGGCGGGTACGCCCTGCTGAAGAAGCGGGACGCGTAGGGACGACGGCCGCGTCCCCGGCTTAGCCGGAACCGTCAACGGCTGGTTATCCTCCTAACCCTTACGGGGGCGCGTTCGGCCATGCGGTCACAGCCCCGACGACCCGACCTGTCGATGGGGCTGCACACACATGATCGAGGCAGTCGGCCTGACGAAGCGCTACGGCGCCAAGACAGCCGTGCACAACCTTTCCTTCCAGGTTCGCCCGGGCACGGTGACGGGCTTCCTCGGCCCCAACGGCTCCGGCAAGTCCACGACGATGCGCATGATCCTCGGGCTCGACGAGCCCACCTCGGGCCATGTCACCATCGGCGGCCACCCCTTCCGCAAGCTGCCCAACGCCCCCCGGCAGGTCGGCGCCCTGCTCGACGCCAAGGCCGTGCACGGCGGGCGCACCGCCCGCAACCACCTGCTGTCGCTGGCGCAACTCTCCGGCATCCCCGCCCAGCGGGTCGACGAGGTGCTCGGGGTCGTCGGCCTCCAGGAGGTCGCCAGGCGGCGCTCCAACGGCTTCTCGCTCGGCATGGGGCAGCGCCTGGGCATCGCGGCGGCGCTGCTCGGCGACCCGCAGGTGCTGCTCTTCGACGAGCCGGTCAACGGTCTCGACCCCGAGGGCATCCTGTGGGTCCGCAACCTCATGAAGACGCTGGCCTCCGAGGGCCGCACGGTCTTCGTCTCCAGCCACCTCATGAGCGAAATGGCGCTCACCGCCGACCACTTGATCGTGATCGGGCGCGGGCAGCTGCTCGCCGACATGAGCGTCAAGGCCTTCATCTCCGCCAACTCCGCGGACTTCGCCCGGGTGCGTACGCCGCAGGCCGAGCCGCAGCAGCGCGAGAAGCTGTCCTCGGTACTGACCGAGGCCGGCGGGCACGTCATGACCGAACACGACGGTGCGATGCGCGTCACCGGGCTGCCGCTGCCGCGGATCAGCGACCTCGCGCACGAGGCCGACGTACGGCTGTGGGAACTCTCGCCGCACCAGGCCTCGCTGGAAGAGGCGTACATGCGGATGACGCAGAGCGCGGTGGACTACCGCTCGACGGCCGACCAGCTGGCCGGCTTCCAGCCGCCGGACCAGCCGCACCCGCCCGGCGGTTACGCCCCGCCCGTGCCGCCCGTGCCGCAGCAGGGCTGGTACGCCCCGCCGCCGCCCCAGGCCGGCGGGCAGCCGCCCTTCGCCGGCGCCCCCGTACCGCCCGGCCAGGCACCCGCGCCCGGTTACGCGCCCGCACCGGGCCAGAACCCGTACGCGGCGCCTCCCGCCCCGCCGGTGCCCCCCGCGCCCGCGCCCGCCGCCCACCCGACCAAGAGCGACAGCGACAGCCCCGAGGACGCCCGATGACGACCCCGTACCAGCAGCAGGCCCCGCAGCAGTACCCGCCGCAGGGCGTCGCGTCGTACGTCTCGCCGATCCCGGTGCGCAGGGCGACGCTCGGGGACGCCCTCGCCTCCGAGTGGACGAAGATCCGGTCGGTGCGCTCCACGGTGTGGACGCTCGGCGTGATGATCGTGCTCGTCCTCGGCATCGGACTGCTCTCGACGCTGCTCGTCTCCTCGTCCGGCGCCGACCTCGAGGAGTCCCCGGTCCTGAGCCTCGGCTTCTTCGGCGTACTGCTCGGCGCCATCCCGGTGATCACGCTCGGCGTGATGACCGTCGCGTCCGAGTACGGCACGGGCATGATCCGCACGACCCTCACCGCGTGCCCCAGCCGCGCCCGGGTGCTGACCGCCAAGGCGATCGTCTTCTTCGCACTGGCCTTCGCCATCACACTGGTGACCACCGCCGCCGTCGGGGCGCTCCAGGTCGCGATGCTGGACGGGGCCACGGCCACCGGCGAGGACTGGCTGCGCGCGACGGTCGGCGTCAGCCTCTACATCGCGACGCTCGGCCTGCTGTCGCTCGCCGTCGGCTCGCTCATCCGTCACTCGGCGGGCGCGATCACCATCATGATCGGCGTGGTGCTGCTGCCGCTGGTGCTGGCGATGTTCATGTTCTCCGAGTCGCTGGCCGACCTTCAGCAGGCGCTCTTCGAGTACTCGATCCCCAGCCAGCTCGCCGTCTTCTACGACGCCTCGGTCACCCAGTCGGGACCGTCGGGGTGGGACCCGCTGTGGATCGTGGCGGGCGTGACCGCCGTGGCGCTCGGCGGCGCCTTCCTGGCCCTGGAGAAGCGCGACGTGTGACCGCGCCCGCCGCGCCGGTCAGTAGCGCGGGGCGTTCCGGGACCGCTGCACCTTCGAGGTGCGGCGGTCCTTCGCGTTCCAGCACGCCTTGTGCCAGTGCCTGCGGTCGTCGACGCCGCCGTACTCGGACCAGGCCACCAGGTGCGGCACCCCGGACGGGATCTCCTGGTCGCAGCCCGGGCAGCGGTAGCGCTTGCCGGCCGCGCTCGCTCCGGCGACGTGGCGCACCGACCACTCCTCGCCCTGCCACAACTCGGTGCTCTGGAGCCCGAACCGGTCTCCTGCCGTGCCGCTCTGGGGCTCGGTCGGGTTCTCGCCGCCCTTGGGGCGGTTGCGACGCGGGGACACCTGAAACCTCACGGATCGGATGGAAGTGGTTTTCCCAAGCCTAGGGCCATTCGGCCGGGGCACCCGTACCGCACCGCGTACGAGCCCGCCGCCCACAGGCTCCGGCTTACCGGAAAATCGCAACAACTTCTCACGTGGCCGTGCCTTTGGCACGTGTCAGGCGTTGTTGCCAGTGAAGGGGGATGCCGCGTCGGCCGCAAGGAGGCAGAAGGCGATGCGTGTCGGAACGTTTGTACTGGCAGCCCAGTTCCCGGGCCAGGGCCCAGGGGAAGCACTGCACCGGGCGGTGCGGTCGGCCGAGGTCGCCGAGGAGTGCGGGCTGGACTCGGTCTGGCTCGCGGAGCACCACTTCGTGCCGTACGGCGTGTGCCCTTCCGCGGTGACCCTCGCCGGACTGCTGCTCGGCCGCACCCGGCGGATCCGCGTGGGCACGGCGGTCAGCGTCCTGCCGACCGTACACCCGGTCGCCCTGGGCGAGCAGGCCGCGCTGCTGCACCTCACCTCCGGCGGGCGCTTCACACTCGGCGTCGGGCGGGGCGGTCCGTGGGTGGACCTGGAGGTGTTCGGACAGGGTCTGGCGGCGTACGAGCACGGGTTCCCCGAATCGCTGGACCTGCTGCTGCGGTGGTTGCGCGAGCCGCGCGTCGAGTCGCGGGGAGAGCGGTTCGACTTCCGCGAAGTCGCCGTCGTACCCAGGCCGGACGAGCTGCTGCCGGCAGGGCCCGAGGGAGCTGAAGCCTCCGGGGGCCCCGAGGTGGTGATCGCCTGCACCTCGCCCAAGAGCGTGCGGCTGGCGGCCGAACGCGGGCTGCCGATGCTGCTCGGCATGCACTGCGGCGACGAGGACAAGGCGGAGATGGTCACGCTGTGGCGCAGGCACGCGCTCGCCGCGGGACACGAGCCGGAGACGGTCGCGCGGGCGGGGCACGTCTCGGCCGGAGTGGCTCAGATCGCGAGCAGCGCGGCCGACGCCACGGAGACGTTGACGAAGGCGATGCCCGGCTGGCTCAAGCAGGGGCTCGACGCCCATGTGACGGTGGACGGGCGGCACCGCGCGATGCGGGACCCCGTCGCCTACACGGAGATGCTGTGCCGGCTGCACCCGGTGGGCCCGCCGCAGCTGGCCGCCGACCGGCTGGCGGCCACTGCGGAACGGACCGGCATCACGCGCTTCGCACTGCTCGTCGAAGGGTCGGGGGACCTTGCGGCCACCGAGGAGAACGTACGGCTGCTGGGGTCCGAGGTGCTCCCCCTGCTGTCCTGACCCCGTCGGCCCGGACCAGGGCCGGCCCGGCGGGACACCGCCGCTCCGCATCAGGCGTGCAACTCCCACGATGCGGAGCGGCAGCGTTGTCTCAGCAGTCCCGCAGTTCCGGTGACTGGTTGAGCAGCTGCCCCCTGATCGAGGTGAAGCGGGCGAGCCGCTCGTCCGAAGAGGGGTCCAGCGGGAACACCGCTACGCGGTGGCAGTTCTGGAAAGCAAGACGTACGCCGAAGTGCCGCTGGAGCGCACCGCGAATCGCGTCACTCGCGAGTGCGCGCAGCAGCTGACCACGAGCCTGCTCGTCCGGCGGAGGCGTCTGGTTGTCGGCGAACTCTCCACCGTCGACCTTCAGCTGTGCCACCAGAGAGCTGATCATCTCCCATGCGTAAGGCAGGGAGGTCCGGACGCAGTCGACGAAGGCGGCTTCGTCGACATCGCCTCGCTCGGCCTGTTCCAACAGTGCCGGTGAGACGTCGAGCGACATGGGTTCTCCTCTCGCGACCCCGGGCCGGGGTCTTACGGGCAGGGAAGGCGGACGACGACGCAGGGTGCACGTACGACGACCTCCTGCATCCAAGTTAAGGGTGCGGTCCGGACCGCACCAGGAGATTGGGAACACAACCGGCCAACAACGAACGGGGGCTTACTGGGCGAATCGCGTAGAGCACGGGTAGTCGAGTAGCGTTGCGCCCCATGCGTCTCGTCATTGCCCGCTGCTCCGTGGACTACGCGGGCCGGCTCACCGCCCACTTGCCCTCCGCTCCCCGTCTGATCCTGGTGAAGGCGGACGGCAGCGTTTCGATCCACGCCGACGACAGGGCGTACAAACCGCTCAACTGGATGTCGCCGCCGTGCACCCTCAAGGAGGGCACCGGAGACGATGCCGGTACCTGGACGGTGATCAACAAGGCGGGCGAGAAACTGATCATCACGATGGAGGAAGTCCTCCACGACTCGTCCCACGAGCTGGGCGTGGACCCCGGTCTCATCAAGGACGGCGTCGAAGCGCACCTTCAGGAGCTGCTCGCCGACCGCATCGAGATCCTCGGCGAGGGCTACTCCCTGATCCGGCGCGAATATCCCACCGCCATCGGCCCGGTGGACATCCTGTGCCGCGACGCGGACGGGGCGACGGTGGCGGTGGAGCTGAAGCGGCGCGGTGACATCGACGGCGTCGAGCAGCTCACCCGCTACCTCGAACTGCTCAACCGGGACCCGCACCTGGCTCCGGTGCGGGGCGTTTTCGCGGCGCAGGAGATCAAGCCGCAGGCGCGCGTACTGGCGACGGACCGCGGGATCGGCTGTGTCGTACTGGACTACGACGCGATGCGCGGCATCGAGGACGACAAGCTCCGCCTGTTCTGACCCGCTCCCGGCTCACGGCCTCCGGGAAGGGGGCGGGGGAAAGAACCCTCTCCCCCGCCCCACGCCCTACGCCGGGCTCGCGGGGTCCTGCGCGCCGGACGAGACCGAGACGCTGTTGCTGGGGCTGCCGCCCGTGGTGGTGGTGCCGTCCGTGGTGGTGCCGTCGGTGGTTCCGCCGTTCGTGTCGCCGGTGGT
Organism: Streptomyces altiplanensis; assembly: GCF_053591575.1. Classification (NCBI taxonomy): domain Bacteria; kingdom Bacillati; phylum Actinomycetota; class Actinomycetes; order Kitasatosporales; family Streptomycetaceae; genus Streptomyces; species Streptomyces altiplanensis. The sequence goes on from NZ_JBSFUB010000061.1 coordinate 36,157, forward strand.
CCCGCCCTCGGTGGTCGTCCCGCCTTCGGTGGTCCCGCCCTCGGAAGTGCCTTCGGTGGTTCCCCCTTCGGTGGTTCCGCCCTCGGAGGTTCCTCCCGTCGAGGTGGGGCCTCCGGTGGTCGGGCCGCCCGTCGTGGGACCGCCCGTGGTCGGACCACCGGTCGTGGGACCGCCCGTCGTCGGACCGCCCGTCGTCGGACCGCCGGTGGTCGGACCGCCCGTCGTCGGACCGCCGGTGGTCGGCCCGCCCGTCGTCGGACCGTCCGAAGCCGGCGGCTTGCTGCCCGGCGACGAGGAGTCGTCGTCCGTCGGTCTGCCGCTCTTGGACGGACTGCTGCCGGGAGCCTTGCTGTCGCCGCTCTCGCCCGGCTGCGGCTGTCCCGACGTACCGGGCCCGGCCGGGTCACCCGGATCACCCGGGCGCTCGGTCGAGCCCTGGGTCGGCTCGTCGGCCGGCAGACCGTCCAGTCCGTCGTCCTCACTGGCCGACTGCTCGGTCCTGACCTTGTTGTCCGGGGTCTCGTCGCTGTCCGAGGCCGCGCCCAGGGTCACCACGGTGCCGAGTACGGCGACGAGCAGCGCGCCCGCGCCCGCCGCGACCATGTTGCGCCGCGCGCCGCTGAGCAGGGCGAGACGGCCGCCGCCCGGGGCCGCCGCCGGACGGTGGGTGACCAGCGTGCCGTCCTCGCGCGGCTGTTCGGGCCTGGGCGGCAGCGACAGGGGTACGACCGCCGCCGGTACGCCGCCGGGGGGCGACGCCGACTCCTCGTACCGCGCCGCGGGCACCTCCTCGCCCGCGGGCGTGCGTCCGCCCGGCACGAGCCCGCCGACGCCCGCGCCGGAGCGGTCCGCGACCAGCGCCAGCGCCCTGCGTCCGGCGACGGTGCCGCTCTTGTCGGCCACGGCGCCGCGCATCGCGATGGACGCCTCCAGCTCGGCCCGGGCCCGGTCCAGGTTGCCCGTGCAGAGCGCGAGGACACCCAACTCGTGGTGGAAGTACGCCTCTTCGGCGACCTCACCCGCGAGGCGCGCGGCTTCGAGCCCGGTCCGCAGGGCCCGTTCCCACGCCCCCCAGTACAGCCCGGCGGCGAAGGCGGGCGCCGCCGTACGGGCGAGCAGGACGGCGGCGCTCGGATGCCCCGCCTCGGTGCCCGGTACCAGTGCGGCCATCGCGGCGAGGACCGCGTCGGCCTCCGCGGTCGCCCGCTCGGGCGTGACCGAGGGGTGTCCGACCCACCAGGCGTAGTGCTGGGCGGCGCTGTGCGCCCGCTCCGTCACGTCGTCCGCGAACCCCGCGGCCTCCAGCTGCGGGGCCACACCGGCCGCCAGCCGGTAGTGCGAGCCGGCCGTCGAGAGCAGGCCGCAGCTCATCAGCTCGCCGAGCGCGGCGTCCGCGTGGGTGTCCCCCACGAGGGCCGGCAGGTGCGCCTGGTGCGGGACCTCGCCGCCGAGCGCGAGGGCGAAGCGCAGAGTGTCCCGGGCGGACTCGCTCAGCCGGGACACGAGCAGCGCCACGGGCATCGCTCCCTCGGCGAGCGAGGGCAGGGGCACGTCGTGGCCGTCGTCCGCGTCGAAGGGCTGCTCGCTGAAGTACCCGTACTCGTCGAAGGCGTTGGGGTCGGCGCGCAGCCGGTCGCGCTGGCGCAGCAGCGCGCCCGCCTGCACGAAGCGCAGCGGCAGCCCCTCGGACTCGAACCACAGGTCGCCCGCCCAGTTCGCCTCGTCGTCGGTGAGCGGCCGGTCCACGGCCCGTTCGAGGACTTCCAGACTGGCGCCGCGGCCGAGACCGCCGAGGAAGACCTCCTCGACGTGCGACTCGGGCGAGGGCGGGGCGACATCCGGCGTCGTGGCGAGCAGGAAGGCGCACTCGGGCGTGGCCTCCAGCAGCTCGTCCAGCGCCGCCCCGCCGAACTCCAGGTCGTCGAGGACGACGACGGCACCGATCTCCTGGACGAGACCGAGCAGCCCCGCACGGTCCGGACGGTGCAGCGGCGCGCCGTACACGGCCGCGAACAGGTCGTGGAGCAGTTCTTCGGGCGTGCGGTGGCTTCCGCAGAGCCGTACGACGCCGTCGGGCGCGAGGTCCGCGCACTCTTCGGCGACGGCGTCGAGCAGTGCCGTACGGCCGGATCCCGACGGTCCCGTCAGCCGCACCGAACGCCCGCGCGCGAGCAGCCGCACGAGCCTCTCGCGCTCCTCCTGGCGCTCCAGGAGCGGGCGGGCGGGAGCGGCCGGCCCCGGCGGTACGGGCGGCGCGGCCGCCCGCAGCAGCTCGGCACGGTCCTCGGCGTCGCGCCTGACCGGCCGCGCGGGACGCTCGCCGGGCGGGCAGACCTCGATCTCGCTGCCGTCGACAGGGTTGACGGTGAGCAGGAAGTCGCCCGCGACGACCTGCACGGTGCGGGCGGGCGCGGGCGAGGACTGCCCGCTCCCCTTGGCCTGACCGCTCTGCGCAAGAGCCGGCGGCAGCGCGTCCCGCGGTGGCCGGCGCGGTCCGTCACCGGTGTCGCCCTCGCCGAAACGGTCGTCGTCGTGGCCGTACTCTTCCGGTCCCCGGTTCATCGGGTCCATGGTCAAAGCCCCCCAGAGGCGTTGCGTGCGGTTGTCCCTCCCGGCCTTTCGCACGCTCGCTGTCGCTTCTGGTCCGGTGCCCGCCGTACTCGGGTTCGTCAATCGGCAGGCGACCGAACCCTAGACCTTGGCACAGTATCTGTGAACAAGAGGGGGGCCGCCCCGCCCGGGACGTCACGGTCTCGTGAGGATTGTGCGCCCGCCGTATGTCTCGCGCTGTCCCGCGATGTCCCACGCCGTACCGCTCGGACCCCTGTCAGACCCTTGGCAGCGATTCGGCCGCGAGACCGCCCTCGATGGCGAGGATGCGGTGCAGTCTGGTCGCGACCAGCAGGCGCTGCATCTGGGCCGGCACCCCGCGCAGCACGAGCCTGCGGCCCGCCCGCCCGGCGCGCCGGTGGGCGCCCATGATGACGCCCAGGCCGGTGGCGTCCCAGGAGTCCAACTCGGTCAGGTCCAGCACCAGATCGCCGACTCCGTCGTCGACGGCCGAGTGCAGGGCCGTACGGGCGTCCGCCGCGCTGCGGACATCGAGGCGGCCCCCGACGACCAGCTCGACGTGATCGCCCCTGATGTGCATATGCGCTCCCCGGGAGTCCGTCAGTTTCTCCGTGTCCTGCTTCTTCCTTGCACCCAACTGACTGCCGTACGGGTAAGGAAGTTGCCGCCCGTAAGCGAACCGATACCGAATTCACTCCTGGGAGTGACCCAGGAGCTGACACGGCGTCAGTGCTTGTAGAAGCCCTGCCCGCTCTTGCGTCCGATGTCACCGGCGTCAACCATCCGGCGCATCAGCTCCGGCGGCGCGAACTTCTCGTCCTGCGACTCCGTGTAGATGTTGCTGGTCGCGTGCAACAGGATGTCGACACCGGTCAGATCGGCGGTGGCGAGCGGTCCCATGGCGTGGCCGAAGCCCAGCTTGCAGGCGATGTCGATGTCCTCGGCCGACGCGACACCCGACTCGTAGAGCTTGGCGGCCTCGACGACGAGGGCCGAGATGAGGCGGGTGGTGACAAAGCCTGCCACATCACGGTTGACGACGATGCAGGTCTTGCCGACGGATTCGGCGAACTCGCGTGTACGGGCGAGCGTTTCGTCGCTGGTCTTGTAGCCCCGCACGAGCTCGCAGAGCTGCATCATCGGTACGGGCGAGAAGAAGTGCGCGCCGACGACCCGCTCCGGGCGTTCCGTCACCGCCGCGATCTTGGTGATCGGGATGGCGGAGGTGTTGGAGGCGAGGACCGCGTCGTCGCGCACGAGCTTGTCGAGCGTACGGAAGATCTCGTGCTTGACCTCGAGCTTCTCGAAGACGGCTTCGACGACGATGTCGGCGTCGGCGACCGCGTCGAGGTCGGTGGTCGTGGTGATGCGGCCGAGCGCCGCGTCGGCGTCCGCGGCCTCCAGCTTCCCCTTGGACACGAACTTGTCGTACGAGGCCCTGATGCCGTCACGGCCCCGGGTCAGCGCGGCGTCGGTGACATCGCGCAGGACGACGTCCCAGCCCGCCTGCGCCGATACCTGCGCGATACCGGACCCCATGAGTCCGGCTCCGATGACGGCGAGCTTCCTGGCCACGGCACACCCCTTGATTCCTTCGGCCTTAACGCCTGTTCACTTCAGGCTCTCCGGCGGAGATTAGCGTCCGTGAGCGGCCGAGTGGCGGTGAAGAGATGCGCGTCACGTCCCAAATGGCGGACATCACACCGGCACCCCTCACTCGGCGGCCCGCACCGCGTAGTTGAGCACCTTCTCGCTCAGCAGCTCCTCCATCTCGTCGAGGAGGACGAGCGCCTCGCGGGAGACTTCGGCGGCCTCGCGGCCCGCGGTCATCTCCCGGCCGATGCACCCCATGAGCATCGTCTGGAGCCAGGACAGCTGGCCGGCGACCAGGACGGGGAGCGGGTCGCCGGGCTCGGCACCGGCCTCCTGCCCGAGGGTGCGCTCCAGGTTCTCGAGGCTCTCCTGCTGGATGCGCCACAGCCGCGACCTGAGGGAGTCGGCCTCCGAGACGACCCGCATGAACCGGCCGTACCCCGCGAAGAGGCCCACGGCGGGCGAGACGCCTTCGACCGCCCCGCGCAGTTCGCGCAGCACGGCGCCGGCCGCCGACTCCCCGGCGCGGCGTCCGCGGACGTACCGCGAGAGGCGGTCGACGATGTCGCTGCCCCGGTCGAGGAAGAGGTCCTCCTTGGCCGGGAAGTAGTTGTAGACGGTGTTGACGGAGACATCGGCGGCCTCGGCGATCTCGGCGACCGTCACCGCGTCGAAGCTCCGCTCCAGGAAGAGCCCGGTCGCCACGTCGGAGATGTGCTGCCTGGTCTGCCGCTTCTTGCGCTCTCTGAGTCCCTCGGCCATGCCTCCATCCTAGCTTCGCTGGGCTCATTTTAATTTTGGGGTCATTGCAATTTTAAAGCTCCTCTGTTTTTCTGGGCGCATGGCAGTCATCAGCACGGCCGGGCTCACCCGGACCTTCACCACCAAGGCAGGCCCCGTCGAGGCCGTCCGCGGCATCGACCTGAGCGTCGAACCGGGCGAGATCCTGGGCTTCCTCGGCCCCAACGGCGCCGGCAAGACCACCACCCTGCGCATGCTCACCACGCTGCTCGCACCGACCGGCGGCGCCGCCACCGTCGCGGGCCACGACCTGGCGGGGGACCCCGCGGGCGTACGGCGGAAGATCGGTTACGTCGCCCAGTCCAGCGGCGTGGACCCCCAGGTGTCCGTACGCGAGGAACTCGTCACCCAGGGCCGCCTCTACCGCCTCTCCAGGGCCGAGGCGGCCGCCCGCGCCGACGAGCTGGCCCACGACCTGGACCTGACCGGGGTCATGGACCGCGCGTGCGGCGCGCTCTCCGGCGGCCGGCGGCGGCGGCTCGACATCGCCATGGGCCTCACCCACCGGCCCGAGGTGCTCTTCCTCGACGAGCCGACCACCGGCCTCGACCCGGGCAGCCGGGCCGGCCTGTGGAAGCTGGTGCGCCGGCTGCGCGACCGGTACGGCACCACCGTCTTCCTCACCACGCACTACCTCGACGAGGCCGACGCGCTCTCGGACCGGCTGGTCGTCGTCGACAAGGGAGTGGTCGCCGCCGAGGGAACGCCGGGCGCGCTCAAGCTCCGGTACGGCGGCCACCTCGACGCCACCCTCCAGGACACCTTCCTCGCCATCACCGGGCGCGGCCCCGCGCCCGTGGACCCCGCCCCCGTCGCCGTCTAGTCCCGGGAGACCCGACACCCCATGAGCGTTCTTCTCTCCGACACCGCGCTGCTCTTCGGGCGGTACGCCCGCCAGACGCTGCGCTCCAGGTTCCAGATCTTCTTCGGCGCCCTGATGCCGCTGCTCTACCTGCTCTTCTTCGGCCCCCTGCTGACCGGCCTGCCGCTCGGCTCGCGGGGCGACTCCTGGCAGGTGCTCGTTCCCGGCCTGCTGCTCCAGCTCGGCCTGTTCGGCGCCCTGTTCGCCGGATTCGCGGTCATCATCGAGAAGCAGTCCGGGGTGGTGGAGCGGATGCGGGCCACCCCCGTCAGCCGGCTCGCGCTGCTGCTGGGGCGCGTACTGCGGGACGCGGTGCTGTTCGTGTTCCAGGCGGGTGTGGTGGTGCTGGCCGCGCTGGCGACGGGGATGCGGGCGCCGCTGGGCGGCGTTCTCATCGGCTTCGCGTTCGTGGGCGTACTGACGGTCGCGCTCGCCTCGCTCTCGTACGCGCTCGCGCTCAAGGTCTCCAGGCCGCACGAGTTCGGCCCGGCCGTCAACGCGGTGAGCATGCCGTCGATGCTGCTCTCCGGCCTGATGCTGCCGATGGCCCTCGCCCCGGGCTGGCTGGACGCGCTGTCGCGCCTCATGCCCTTCCGGTACCTGGTGGACGCGATGCGGGCGGCGTACGTGGGCGACTACGCGGGCACGGCGATGCTGTACGGCGTCCTGGTGTCGGCCGCGCTGGTGCTGGTCTCCGTGACGGTGGGCACACGTGTCTTCCGGAAGGCGGGGGCGTAGCTAGGCTCGGCTCCATGGTCAATCTGACGCGCATCTACACCCGTACCGGCGACAAGGGCACCACCGCCCTGGGCGACATGAGCCGCACCGCCAAGACCGATCTGCGGATCTCGGCGTACGCCGACGCCAATGAGGCCAACGCCGCCATCGGGACGGCGATCGCCCTGGGGCAGCTCGGCGAAGAGGTCGTGAAGGTCCTCGTCCGGGTCCAGAACGACCTCTTCGACGTGGGCGCGGATCTGTCGACCCCGGTGGTCGAGGACCCGAAGTACCCGCCGCTGCGTGTCGAGCAGGCGTACATCGACAAGCTGGAGGCGGACTGCGACCGCTTCCTGGAGGAGCTGGAGAAGCTGCGCAGCTTCATCCTGCCGGGCGGCACTCCGGGCGCGGCGCTGCTGCACCAGGCGTGCACGGTCGTACGGCGCGCGGAGCGGTCCACGTGGGCGGCGTTCGAGGTGCACGGCGAGGTCATGAACCCGCTGACGGCGACGTACCTCAACCGGCTCTCGGACCTCCTGTTCATCCTGGCCAGGGTGGCGAACAAGGAGGTCGGGGACGTGCTGTGGGTCCCCCCTCGTCGCGGGCCAGCCGTTCGACCAGTACGTGGAACTCGTGCCGCGCCTGGGGGTCGAAGCCGGTGGTCGGCTCGTCCAGGAAGAGGAGTTC
>NZ_JBSFUB010000062.1:0-43141 GCF_053591575.1 Streptomyces altiplanensis
AGTGCACGCGGGCCACCTTCAGCCCGTCCCGCAGCGCCCGCCCGTACACCGCGACGACGTCCTCCAGGGACATCGCGGCGGAGTCGAGGATCTCGAGGCGTCCGGTGCCCGCCCGGGCGCGGGCGGCCCGTGCCCGGGGGCCGTGAGGCGGCGGAGTACCACGGTCAGGCGGGAGCCGGCGGTGCCCAGGGCCTGCATCAGGCTCTGGAGGGCGGGCAGCAGGGCGTACATGAGGTACGTGAGGGCGCCCACCAGATCGCCGGGCGTCACCCCGCGGCTCAGCAGCCAGGGGGCGGTCACCAGCAGCAGGACCACCGGCAGCCGGCCGCCCACCGCCACCGCGAGCACCCGCAGCACGCCCCAGCGCGCGAGGGCGCGCGCGGCGCGGAACTCGGCGGCGAACCGGGCGTCCGCCTCGGCGGCCGTCCGCGTCCGCGCACCCGCCGCGGTGATGTCCCGCAGCCCGGCGGTGGTCGCGTCCAGCGTCTGCGCGACCGCTTCGTCGGCGGCGAGGAACGCCTCCTGGCGGCGGGCCATCGGCCGCAGCGTCACGAGGAACAGACCGAGACCGAGGACCAGCGGCGGTACCACGACGAGCAGCAGTACGGGCGCGAGTGAGGCGAGCCCGGCCAGCGCCCCGGCCGCCGTGAAGACGAACGACCGGGAGACCATCACCAGTCCGGCGAAGGTGTCCCTGGCGATCTCCACCTGATGGGTGAGCCGGGACACCGCCGCATGGTCGGCGTCCCGCAGGGCGCGGTCGACGACACGGCGTACGAGGCCGTCGCGCAGGGGCTCCACCAGCTCGGACACGGCCCTGAAGACCCGCCCGGTGCCGTACGCCCCGGCCGCGACGGACACCGCGGCGGCCGCCAGCCAGCCCAGCCCCTCGGCCGTACGGCCGGCCAGGAATCCGTGGTCGAGGGCGCGGGCGAGGGCGTAGCCGAAGAGGAAGGTCTGCGCTGCTTCGAGCAGCGACCAACCCGCCAGCCTGGCGAGTACGGGCCGACGCCGGTTCAGGAAGCGCAGGCCCTCGGTGCGCAGGCGGGGGGCGTCGGCCGTCATGACGGGCCTGCCCCGCCCGTGCCGGCGTCCGTGCCCGCGTCCGCGTTCACGTCTGCATCCGCGTCCGTGAACACCGCGCGGTAGTCGGCCAGTTGCCGCCAGAGACGCGCGTGCGGTCCGACCGCGCGGATGCGGCCTTCGTGGAGCCAGGCGACCCGGTCGGCGCGGGCCGCCGTCGAGGTCCGGTGGGCGATGATCAGGCGGGTGCCGGCACCGGCCTCACGGGTCAGGGCCTCGCCGACCCGCAGTTCGGTGACCGTGTCCAGGTTGGAGGTCGCGTCGTCGAGGATCAACAGCCGCCCGGGGTGGGCGAACGCCCTGGCCAGACCCAGGCGTTGCGCCTCCCCGCCGGAGAGCGGAGCCTCGGCGCACGGGGTGTCGTAGCCGTGCGGAAGGCGGCGTACGAAGCTGTCCGCGCAGGCGGCGCGAGCCGCCTCCCGCACGGTCGACGGGCCCGGTTCGTCGACGCCGAAGGCGATCGTGCCGCCGATCGTGCCCCCCAGCAGCGCGGGCCGCTCGAATGCCTGGCCGACGGCGCGGCGCAGTACGTCGTGGGGCAGCTCGCACAGCGGAACGCCGTCGAGCGTGACCGTTCCCGCGTCGGGATCGGCGAGGCGGCCGGCGACGGCGGCGAGGGTGGACTTGCCGGAGCCGGAGCGGCCGACGAGGGCGAGCGAGGTGCCGCCGGGGACGGTGAGATCGAGGCCGTCGAGGATCGTCCGGTCGCCGTGGGCCACCGTGATGCCGCGCAGCTCCAGCGTCCCGTCGCCGGGCGGGAGCGGCGTGCCGCCGTGCGCGGTGGCCGGTACGGCGAGCAGTGCCGCGAGGCGGCGGGCCGCGCCCCGGCTGCGCACCAGGCCGTTCAGCCGGCCGACCAGCATGCCGATGCCGGTGGCGAGCGCCGCGTACCGGGCGGCGGCGAGCAGTCCGCCCACCGAGAGTTCACCGGCCGCGAGACGGATTCCGGCCACCGCCAGTACGGCGATCTGGAGCAGGGGCACGATCACGGCGGCCTGTGCGGTGGAACGTCCCTGGACCCGCCACATCCGGTAGCCCTGGGCGCTGAGCTCCGCCAGCGGTTCCAGGATGCGGGCCTGCTCGCGGCGGGCCGTGCCGGCGGCCGCGATCGTACGGGCGCCGCCCACCGCCTCCACGAGGCGTGCGGCGATCTCGCCCTGGCGCTCCTGGTAGTGCGCGACGCTGTCGCCGGACTCGCGGACGAAGGCTTTCAGCAGCAGGACGAGCAGCGGCATGCCGACGAGGAACGCCCCTGCCGTCCACGGGTCGACGAGTGCGAGGGCGACGAGCCCGCCGACGGGTGTCACGACGGCGGCCACCGTGCCCGCGAGCGCGGCCGGGGCGCCGCCGGCGTGGGCCGCGTTGCCGACCAGGCGGGCCACGACGTCACCGGGCGGGTTCCGGTCCGTGGTGCGCGGGCCGGCCGCGAGGACGTGCCGCAGCAGACGCCGGCGGAACCAGGCGGTGGAGCGGGCGTTGGTGGTGGCGGTCAGCACGCCGTCGAGGGCGTCGAGGAGGACGAGCAGGCAGGTGAGGGCCGCGCAGAGGGTGAGCCAGGTGGTGGCGGGGCGCCCGGCCAGCAGCAGGTCGAGGGTGTGGCCGAGCGCGGCGGGCAGCGCGAGGCCGGCCGCGGCGCCCGCGGTGCTGAGGACCAGGATCACCGTACCGGGGACGGCACTGTGCCTCAGGGAGGCACGTAGCAGCCGGTCGGCCGCCCGGTGCCGGTCCGGGCCGTGCTCCATGCGCGCTCACCCCCTTTTCCTCAGTACGGCTCGTACGGCTCGTACGGCACAGAGATGCGGCCCCGGGCAGCGAGCGTGCCACCCGGGGCCGTGTCCCTGTCAGAACGCGTCAGGGATTTCTCCCGACGTCACAGGCACGACGTCACAGACACGACGTCACAGGCACAGCAGGAAGCTGTTGGAGCTGTGCTTGTCGCACGCCAGCAGGCTCAGGCTGCTCTGGTCGCCGCCGCCGTCGGTCTCGGGGGTGTCCAGGCTCTGAAGGTCGAGAAGTGCCATGGTGGTTCCCTTCGGTTGTCCGTTCCCGTGGGGACGGGGTTTTGTAGCGGTCCGGCTCCGGGCTGGAACAGGACCGGTTCTAGGGCCGCTTCAGCGGCGGGAGGAAAGGCAGGTGGGCACCGGTGCCGCGGGCCGCTGCCAGCGCGAGGAGCACGCCGGCGCCGCCGGTGCCGAGGTCCATGGAGAGGCGCATCATCTGGTCGCCGGGGAAGGCGAGGTGCCCTTCGTACGGCAGGGCGTACCAGCCGAGTCCTTCGAGCTGTGCGGCGAGGTGGTCGGGGCGCGCCTCGCGGGCGGTCGTCCTGGCCAGGTGGAGGACCATGCCGGCACGTCCGTTGAACAGCCCCGGCTGGGCGTAGTAGCGCGAGCGGGCGGCCCGTACGATGCCGCCCCGCGCCGCCTCGAACTCCTCGTCCTCGCGGTGCCCGAGGAAGTCGTCGAGCACCATGCCGATGCCGACGGAACCGGCCCCGAGGTAGGGCATGGTGCGCGCCCCCTCGTCCACGAGCAGCGTGCCGGCGCTGTTGCGGACACAGCGTGCGAGGTCGGCGCGCAGGGCGTCGGCGGCCAGGTCCAGGAGCTGCGGCGCGCCCGTGTCCTCGTAGAGCCGCAGGAAGAGCAGCGCGGGACCGGTGGCGCCGTGCAGCAGCCCGGCGCGCTTGCCGGTGCTGGTGCCGCTTCCTGACTGCTGCTGGTCGGCCAGGAGCTGCGCGGCTTCCAGCGCCCGTTGCCGCAGGGACGTTTCCCCTGTGGTGCGGGACAGTTCCGCGAGTACGAGGCCGATGCCGGCGAGTCCGCCGTACAGTCCGGGAACGAGCCGCTGCCACTTCTCGTCCAGCACCCGCTGGACCAGCTCCAGGGCACGGGCGCGGTGACCGAGTCCGTCGAGGACGTGGGCGACGCCCGTCAGCCCGTCGTAGAGGCCGAGCGGGGTGCCGAGCGGCGGCGGGGCGGTCTGTCTCAGCAGCCATTCCTCACCGTCCTCGTACCGGCCGGCGCCGGCCTGGCCGAGCGCGTGGAGGACACCGGCGGCGCCGTGGGCGATGCCGAGACCGCCGCCGTCCGCGAACTGCGCGATGTCGCCGGGGAAGATCCGGTCGTCGCGTCCGGGAGTGGCGGAGGCGAGGACGCCCGCGGTGATCGAGTCGCGGCTGCGCGGCCAGTCGGCGGGCTCCACGGGCACGTACGGCGTGCCGCGGGCCGTGTCCGTCCCGCAGATCACCGCCACCGCGTCGTCGAAGAACTCCCGCGGGACGTCCGGGAACCGGCGCGCGGCGACCTCCGCCAGGTGGCGGGCCTTGTCGCGGTCGACGACCAGCAGCGTGGTCATGGGCAGGAAGAGCGCCAGCCGCAGACAGGCGAGGGCGTAGAGGTCGACGTCGAACCCGGTGCGCTCGCGGGGCGCGATGAAGCCGGGGTGTGCGATGGCCTGACGGTGGTTCTCGTCGACGTGCGCGGCGGCCTCGAAGTCCAGCAGGCGCACGGACTCCTCGTCCGGCCCGACCATGATGTTGAACATGTGCAGGTCGTTGAAGACGACGCCCCGGCTGTGCACGGCGGCGACGGCCTCCTCGACCGCGCGGTGGATGCGCAGCGCCCAGCGGGTGTAGTCGGCGACGGCGGCCGGGTCCGGCTCGGGTTCGAGCAGCGGGTGCCGCTGCGCGAAGAAGGAGTTGAGGGTGCGGCCGGGCAGGTGGTCCATCACCAGGAAGCGGTGGTCGCCGAGCAGGAACCAGTCCCGGGCCTCGGGGGCGACACCGAGTCCGGACAGCCGTTCCAGCGCGGCGCGCTCCCGCTCCAGGCGGGTGACGGCGTCGGCCCGGTCGGCGGCGAGCCCGGCATACGGCCGCGCCTCCTTGAGGACCACCTTCTCGCCGCTGCGCAGGTCCTCACCGAGGTAGACCCCGCCGCCGTTGGAGAAGTGCAGAGCGCTTTCGATGCGGTACGGCAGGTCGTTGGTGGTGGTGGCGTTGCGGGCCGCGAGGTGCGGTTCCAGGAACGCGGGGAGCTCCACCCACTCCGGGACGTGGAAGGCCGGCTCGCGGAGGTCGGGGACGAGGGTCCCTTCGGGGTTCTCGATCGCCGGGACGAGGGCGCCGGCGGCGTCGACGCAGTAGCGGTGCGCGAAGCCTCCGTAGCGGACGTACAGCGGGCCGTCGCCCCAGCGGAGGTCGGTGAGGATGTACGGTCCGGGCTCTCCGTCGAGCAGGCCGCCCAACTCCTTGAGGACGAGGTGCAGTTCCTGCTCGTCCGCGGGATAGAGCGTGGCGAACTTGCCGCTGGAGCCGCGCCCCGCGTACTTGGAGTTGCGCAGGTGGAGCGGTTGCGGGCCCGGTACGAACTTGAAGGGGAGAGCGCGCGGGACGCAGTAGTCCCACACCCTGGCCGCCGTCTTCTCGGCGTTGTCCAGGCAGGCCGACACGTGGATCTTCCAGCCCTGCGTCGGCCGGCCGGGGAGCGGTGCGCCGTCGGCGCCGACCGGGTTGATGTGCATCCAGTCGCCGGAGACGAACCGGCGCCACCCCGGCGGGAGCTCGCGCTGGGCCGCCTCGTACAGCGGCACCGAGGAGGACTGTCCGGGCCGGCTCGCGGAGAGCCGGTCCGGGGTCTCGTAGAACTGTCTGTCGGCGAGGCAGAAGACCTCGTACCGGTTGTCCATGGGTCCCCCCTCGGCTGCGGTGCCACCGAGATTTCCACGCGGCCCAGGGGCGGGAACAGTCACACCTGTCACGTAGTGACAGTGCGGTACTCATGGATAAAGAATTGTTCGCCCCTGTTCGAAAGCGGGGCGGCACGCGACGGTCTCCGCCACGGAACCCCATGGTCCCGCCGCCCCCGGCACCCCCCGGAGCCGCCCGCCACGGGCCGGTAGAGTGTGCGAGTCGTCATCATGCCGTTCTGGGGGAAGCCGGTGCGAATCCGGCACTGACCCCGCAGCCGTAAGCCGTCCCCGGTGGACGGTGAGTCGGAACGCCCGGTCCGGCATGACCACTGGCTCGGCACCGTCGAGGTATACGGAGCCGGAGCCTGGTGCGTGTGTTTCCGCGTGCCCGGGCCCGGCTCCTCAGCAGGAGAGGCCCCCGCCCGTCATGACCCCCCTTCGCCGCAGCGCAGCCACCGTGCTCGCCGCTTCCGCCGTCCTCTGCGCGAGCGCGGCCACGGCTGCCGTCGCCGCGCCGTCCCCGTCCCCGTCGCCCGTGATCCCCTCGGGCCTCTACGGCGAGAAGGACCCGACGTACGACGGTGTCTGGCGGCAGTCGCTGGCCCTCCTCGCGCAGGACACGGTGGGCGTGAAGCCCGCCGGGAAGGCCGTGAACTGGCTGGTCGGGCAGCAGTGCGACAACGGCGGCTTCGCCTCCTTCCGCGCCGACGCCGCCGAGCCGTGCACGGCGAAGACCGTGGTGGACAGCAACGCCACCGCCGCGGCCGTGCAGGCGCTGAGCGCCCTCGGCGGGCAGGACGCCGCCGTGGAGAAGGGCGCCGGCTGGCTGAAGTCCGCGCAGAACCAGGACGGCGGCTGGGGCTACAACCCGGGCAGCCCGAGCGACGCCAACTCCACCTCGGTCGTGATCGGCGCGCTGGCGGCGGCGGGTGAGAAGCCCGGCGAGGTGAAGTCGCCGAAGGGCAAGTCGCCGTACGACGCGCTCGTCACCTTCTCGGTGCCGTGCGACGCGAAGACGGGCGGCGGCGCGTTCGCGTACCAGCCGGACAAGGACGGCAAGCTCGCGCCCAACGCCGACGCGACGGCGGCGGGTGTGCTGGGCGGACTCGGGAAGGGGCTGGCCGCCGAGGGCGGCGAGAAGGACGCGAAGGCCGGCGCGTGCGTGAAGGGCGAGCCGACGCCCGCGCGGGCCGCCGCGAACGGTGCCGCGTACCTCGACGGCGTACTCGCCGGGTCCGGGCACCTCGACACGCCTCCCATGCCCGGCGCCGAGGACACCGAGGCGCAGCCCGACTTCGGCAACACCGCGGACGCCGTCGTCGCGCTGGCCGCGCAGGGCGGCGCCGCGCGGGCGCAGAAGCCGCTGGAGTGGCTGGAGAAGAACGCGGCGGGCTGGGCCGAGGAGCACGGCCCCGCCGCCTACGCCCAGCTGGTCTTCGCCGCGAACGCGACCGGCACCGACCCGAGGAACTTCGGCGGCGCCGATCTGGTGAAGGGGCTCAACGCGACCGGGCCCGCGCCCGAGGCCGCCGAGAAGTCCGCCGACAAGTCCGACGAGGAGAAGAAGGACAGCGACGGCGGCTTCGGTGCCTGGTGGATCGTCGCCGTCTTCTTCATCGCCAGCGTCGGCGCCGGCATCCTCTTCAGCGGCCGCAAGAAGAAGAACCAGCAGCTGTGACGAGGGTGCTGCGGACGCGGCTGACGGCTCTCGTCCTGCTGCTCGGGGCCGCGCTCGCGGTGCCGGCCGGGGCGGGGGCCGCGCAGGCGGCGACGGGGTACCGCTACTGGTCGTTCTGGGAGAGCGACGGCGGCGAGTGGACGTACGCGAGCCAGGGGCCCGCCACCGCCAGGCCCGCCGACGGTGATGTGATCGGCTTCCGGTTCTCGGTGAGCGAGAACGCGCAGGACTCCGCGAAGCCGCGCCGCGCGGCGGACGGCTTCGACGCGATCTGCGGCAGGACGCCCGCCGGCGACGGCACCAAGCGGATCGCTGTCGTCATCGACCCCGGCACTGCGGCCGACGCCCCCGACGGCGAGCAGCCGCCCGCGCAGCGTTCCGTGTGCGCGCGGACCCCGGCGGACGCGACCGCTGCGGACGCGCTCGCCTCGGTGGCGAAGCCGCTGCGCTACGACAGCACGGCGCTGCTCTGCGCGATCTCCGGCTATCCGAAGACGGGGTGCGGGGAGCAGGTGTCCGGCCGTGACGGCACGCCCCGCTCCTCGGCGACCGCCGGGCCCACCGACGACAGCGACGACGGCGGCGGCCCCTCCGCCGGGCTGCTCGCCGGCCTCGCCGCCGTGTTCGCGCTCGGCGCCGCGGGCGTGTGGCAGGCGCGCCGCCGCCGCGGATGACCTCGATGCTCCTGCGCGCGCCGCGAGCGAGCCGCAGCAACGCCCTGCACGCCGGGGCCTGGTGGCTGTGGGCGCTCGGTCTGGCCGCCGCCGCGTCCCGGACCACCAATCCGCTGCTGCTCGGGATGCTGGTGGGGGTGGCCGGGTATGTGGTGGCGGCGCGGAGGACGGATGCGCCGTGGGCGCGTTCGTACGGGACGTTCGTCAAGCTCGGGCTGCTCGTCATCGGTGTCCGGCTGGTGTTCTCGGTCTTCCTGGGCTCGCCGATCCCGGGCAGCCACACCCTCTTCACGTTGCCCGAAGTGCCCCTGCCCGACTGGGCGCAGGGGGTGCGGATCGGTGGGCGGGTGAGGGCCGAGCAGCTGGTCTTCGCCCTGTACGACGGGGCGAAGCTGGCCACGCTCCTCATCTGTGTGGGCGCCGCGAACGCGCTCGCCAACCCGGCCCGGCTGCTCAAGTCCCTGCCGGGCGCGCTGTACGAGGCCGGGGTCGCCGTCGTCGTCGCGATGACGTTCGCGCCGAACATGGTGGCCGACGTGGTGCGGCTGCGCACCGCGCGCCGGCTGCGCGGCCGGCCGACGGGTGGCGTGGGGGCCGTACTCCAGATCGGGCTGCCGGTCCTCGAAGGCGCGCTGGAGCGGTCGGTGGCGGTGGCCGCGTCGATGGACGCGCGCGGCTACGGGCGCACGGCGCCGGTCCCGCCCGCCGTGCGGCACACGACGACCGTGCTGACGCTGGGCGGGCTGCTCGGGGTGTGCACCGGGGCGTACGGGCTGCTGACCGCCGACGGTGCGGCGTACGGCCTGCCGGTCTTGGCCGCGGGGGTCGTCGCCGCGCTGGCGGGGCTGCGCCTGGGCGGCCGGCGCAGCGTCCGTACGCGCTACCGGCCCGACGAGTGGGGCGTACGGGCGTGGCTGGTGGCCGGGTCGGGTGCGGCGGTCGCGGCGCTGACGATCTGGGCCGCCTCGTACGACCCGGAGGCCCTGCACCCGGGGGTCGTGCCGCTGGTCGCTCCCGAGTTCCCGCTCTGGCCCGCGGCGTCCGTGCTGATCGGCCTGCTCCCGGCGTTCGTGGCTCCCGTACCTCCCGTACCTCCCGTACCTCCCGTAGTGAAAGAGACTCCGCAGTGATCCGGTTCGAGAATGTGTCGGTCGGCTACGACGACGCCGCGCCGCCCGTGATCCGGGGCGTCGACCTCACCGTGCCGGAGGGCGAACTGGTGCTGCTGGTCGGCCCTTCCGGGGTGGGAAAGTCGACCCTGCTGGGCACGGTCTCCGGGCTCGTGCCCCATTTCACGGGCGGCACCCTGCGTGGCCGCGTGACGGTCGACGGCCGCGACACCCGCACCCACAAACCGCGCGAACTCGCCGATCTCGTCGGGACGGTGGGCCAGGACCCGCTCGCCCACTTCGTCACCGACACCGTCGAGGACGAGCTGGCGTACGGCATGGAATCACTGGGCGTCGCACCGGACGTGATGCGCCGCCGGATCGAGGAGACGCTGGACCTGCTCGGCCTCGCGGAGCTCCGCGACCGCCCGATCGCCACGCTGTCGGGCGGCCAGCAGCAGCGCGTCGCGATCGGCTCGGTGCTCACCCCGCACCCGAAGGTGCTGGTCCTCGACGAGCCGACGTCCGCGCTGGATCCGGCGGCGGCGGAGGAGGTGCTGGCGGTGCTGCAACGCCTGGTCCACGACCTGGGGACGACCGTGCTGCTGGCGGAGCACCGGCTGGAGCGGGTGGTGCAGTACGCGGACCAGGTGATCCTCCTGCCGGGCCCGGGAGAGGCGCCGCGCATGGGCGCGCCCGCGGAGATCATGGCGGTCTCGCCCGTGCACCCGCCGGTGGTGGCACTGGGCCGGCTGGCGGGCTGGGACCCGCTTCCCCTGTCGGTACGGGACGCCCGCCGCCGGGCGACGGCCCTGCGGGCGAGCCTGGCCGGCGCGGAGCCGAAGGGGCGCGGAGGAACCGCCCGGCCGCACCCGGCCCCTCCGGCTTCCGAGGAGCGGGGCCCGGGACGGAGCCCCTCACGCGGCGGAGCCGCACAAGACCACAGCGGGAAGGGGCGGGCGGGGGAAAGGCTCGCGCGCCTGCTGCGCCGCCACGGCACGGAACCGGCCCGCGCCGCCGAGGCCACCGCCGCCGGCGCCTCCGCCACCGCCGTGGCCACCGTGGCCGGCCTCGGCGTCCGCCGCGCCCGCGTCGAGGCCCTCCGCCGCGTCACGCTCACCGTGTCCCCCGGCGAGACCATCGCCCTCATGGGCCGCAACGGGGCCGGCAAGTCCACCCTCCTCTCCGCCCTCGTCGGCATGATCGAGCCCACCTCCGGCACGGTGTCCGTCGGTGGCCGCACTCCTCACCGCGCCCGCCCCCGCGACATGGTGCGCGAGGTCGGTCTGGTCCCGCAGGAGCCGCGCGACCTGCTGTACGCCGACACCGTCGCCGCCGAGTGCGCGGCGGCCGACAGCGACGCGGGCGCGGTCCCCGGCACCTGCCGGGCCCTGGTCGCGGAGCTGCTCCCGGGCATCCGGGACGACACGCATCCGCGCGATCTGTCCGAGGGCCAGCGCCTCGCCCTCGCCCTCGCCCTCGTGCTCACCGGGCGCCCTCCGCTCCTCCTCCTCGACGAGCCGACGCGCGGCCTGGACTACGCGGCGAAGGCCCGCCTGGTCGGGGTCCTGCGTTCCCTGGCAGCCGAGGGGCACGCGATCGTACTGGCGACCCACGACGTGGAGCTGGCCGCGGAGCTGGCGCACCGCGTCGTGATCCTCGCCGACGGCGAGGTGGTCGCGGACGGCCCGACGGCCGACGTGGTCGTCTCCTCCCCCGCCTTCGCCCCGCAGGTCGCGAAGGTCCTCACCCCGCAGAAGTGGCTGACCGTGGCACAGGTGCGGGACGCGCTGGAGGAGGGAGCGGTATGAGCGACGCGAAGCCGGTGCGTCCTCCACGCCCCGTACGCTCCCCACGCCCCGTACGCCTCGGCCCGCGCTCCGTCGCCGCGCTGCTGCTCATCAGCGTGATCGGCGTGATCGCCGTCGGCTGGCCGCTCCTCGCCGACCCCGCCTCCGAGCTCACCCGCGACCACTCCCAGGACGCCGCCTGGCTGCTCGCCGTCCTCCTCCCCCTCCTCGTCGCCGTGGTCGTCGCGACCATCGCCGACTCCGGGCTCGACGCGAAGGCCGTCGCGATGCTGGGCGTACTGGCGGCGGTCGGGGCCGCGCTGCGTCCGCTCGGGGCGGGGACGGCCGGCCTGGAGCCGATGTTCTTCCTGATGGTGCTGAGCGGGCGGGTCCTGGGCCCCGGTTTCGGCTTCGTGCTCGGCTCGGTGACGATGTTCGCGTCCGCGCTGCTCACCGGCGGGGTCGGGCCGTGGATGCCGTTCCAGATGCTGTCCATGGGCTGGTTCACCATGGGCGCGGGCCTGCTGCCGGGCGCGGAGCGGCTGCGCGGCCGGGGCGAGCTGGTGATGCTGGCGGCGTACGGCTGCGCGGCCGCCTTCCTCTACGGCACGGTCATGAACCTCCAGGGGTGGACGTACATCGGCGGCCTCTCGACCGGCGTCTCCTTCCACCCCGGCGACCCGGTGCACGAGAACCTGGTCCGGTTCCTCGCGTACTGCCTCGCCACCTCCCTCGGCTGGGACCTGGGCCGGGCCGTGCTCACCGTCGTACTGACCCTCGGCATCGGTGCGCCCCTCCTGAAGGCGCTGCGCCGGGCCACGCGCCGCGCGGCCTTCGAGGCCCAGGTCACGTTCGAGGGCCCGCAGCGGTGACGGGACGCTGAGAGGCCCGCGTGATCCCGGTCCTCGGCCACGGCGGGCCGTGACCGCCGCAGCGCCCCGCGGCGGAACCCGCCTCGCTCGCCTCCGCTCCTTCGGGTGCGGTGTGCCCCCGCGCCGTCGCCGGCGGCAGCCGCATGGACGCGCTCCCGTAAGCGGATTCGGTCTATCCGTTCCGGCGGTTGGTCAATAACGTTGCCCCGACCGCGTATTGCCTTCCGAGGGAGCATCCGACCATGTCCACGGCCCAGCAGGTCCCCGACATACTTTCGCCCGAGTTCGCCGAGAACCCGTACGCCGCCTACGCGGTGATGCGAAAGTCCGCGCCGCTGTTCTGGCACGAGACGATGCAGAGTTACGTCATCTCCCGGTACGAGGACGTGGAACGGGCCTTCAAGGACAAGGAGTCGGTGTTCACCACCGACAACTACGACTGGCAGATCGAGCCCGTGCACGGGAAGACGATCCTTCAGCTCAGCGGCCGGGAACACGCCGTGCGGCGTGCGCTGGTGGCCCCCGCGTTCCGGGGCAGGGACCTCCAGGAGATGTTCCTCCCGGTCATCGAGAGCAACGCCCGCGAGCTGATCGACACCTTCCGGGACCGGGGCGCGGCCGATCTGGTCGGTGCGTTCGCGACCCGTTTCCCGGTGAACGTCATCGCCGACATGCTCGGTCTCGACAAGGGGGACCACGCCAAGTTCCACCACTGGTACACCACGGTGATCGCCTTCCTCGGCAACCTGGCCGGTGACCCCGAGGTGGCCGCGGCGGGCGAGCGCACCCGCGTGGAGTTCGCCGAGTACATGATTCCGATCATCCAGGAGCGCCGGAAGGCGCCGGGGACCGACCTGCTGTCCACCCTGTGCGCGGCGGAGGTCGACGGGGTGCGGATGAGCGACGAGGACATCAAGGCGTTCTGCAGCCTGCTGCTCGCCGCCGGCGGCGAGACCACCGACAAGGCGATCGCGGCGCTCTTCGCCAACCTGCTCGCCCACCCCGACCAGCTCGCCGCGGTGCAGAAGGACCGGAGCCTCATCGACCGGGCCTTCGCCGAGACGCTGCGCTTCTCCCCGCCGGTGCACATGATCATGCGCCAGACGGCGGCGGAGGTGACCCTCAGCGGTGGCACCGTCCCCGCCGGCGCCACCGTCACCTGCCTGATCGGCTCCGCCAACCGCGACGAGAGCCGTTACGCCGACGCGGACACGTTCAACATCTTCCGGGAGGACCTCAACGCGACGAACGCCTTCTCCGCGGCCGCCGACCACCTGGCCTTCGCCCTGGGGCGGCACTTCTGCGTCGGAGCCCTGCTGGCGCGGGCCGAGGTGCAGATCGGAGTGAACCAGCTGCTCGACGCGATGCCCGGCATCCGGCTCGCGGACGGTGCCGGGATCACCGAGCAGGGGGTCTTCACCCGGGGGCCGAAGGCCGTGCCGGTGGTGTTCACACCTGCCGGCTGAGGACCGCGGCCGCTCCCCCGCGCCGGTGACCGGACGGTGGTCAGGAGGCCCCGGCACGGGGAGTGGCCAGGGCGCACGGGGGTGGGAACCGCAGGCGGGCGGAGCGCGCCCGCTCCCGGCTCCGCCGTTGCGGCCGCCCCGGGGACCGTTGACCCGCTCTCGGACGTCACCGTAGGGTGAAGCGCACCAACAGCGCTAATCGCCCATTAGGGTCACTATGGTTGCTATCTTCCACGTCCGTCGCCGGGCAGCCGTCTTCGCCGGCTCGGTCCTTCTGGCCACGGGCCTCCCGTTCACCCTCTCGGCATGCGGTTCCACCGCGCCCCCGGCGGGGCAACAGGCCGGCGAACCGGCTCTCGTTTCCCCGGGGTCCCTGGATTTCGGCCCCTCACTCACTGAAACGCTGAAGGCCCAGGCCACGGCACAGGACGCGGCGGCGCGGAAGGCCGCCGAACGCGAGGCCGCGAAAGCGCCTGACCGGACCCCGGAACCCGCTCCGGAATCCGGGCGGTCCGGCTCTGCCACGGACAGCCCGGGGGCGTGTACGACGGACCCGGCCGACCGGGCGGCCTGCCGCAACCCGGGCGGGACGATCGATCCCGACGGCGGAGACCTGGACGGCGACGGCGTCTACGAGCCGCACGAGCCGGTCGGTCCCGGTTACAAGGACCCGCGCGCGTACGACGGCGGCAAGACGTCCGGCGAGACCCAGTGCGAGTGGCTGCGCTCCCAGGGCATCGCCTGCTGAGCGCCCGCCCCGGCGGCCCGCTCTCCATGACGGGCCGGGCGGACAGGCGTACGGCTCCCGCAGGTGCCGCGCCTGCCTGCGCAGGCGCGGTACCGGGGCGGCCGTGCCGGTCCCGGCCCTCGACCGGGCGGCGGTGACCGGCGCTTCGCCGCAGGCCCTAGTGGGACACGGGGGTGAAGGACACCGGCAGGGTGGTCAGGCCGCGCATCCAGATGGACGGGCGCCAGGTCAGCTCCTCCGGTTCGACCGCGAGCATCAGGTCGGGGAGCCGTTCCAGCAGGGCCTCGACGGCGGTACGGGCCATGACGTCGGCGAGCTGGGGCGCGGGGTAGGGGCAGCGGTGCTCGCCGTTGCTGAAGGACAGGTGCGAGGAATTGCCCTCCGCGCCGACGTGGCCCTCGGGCCAGATCTGCGGGTCGGTATTGGCGGCCGCGAAGCCGAGCACCAGGCAGTCGCCGGCCTTGATGTGGCGGCCGCCGAGCTGGACGTCGCGGTCGGCCCAGCGGCCGATGAAGTTCTGGGTGGGGGTCTCCAGCCAGAGGACCTCGTTGAGGGCGTGCCCGACGCTGAGCCGCCCTCCGGAGACGTTCAGGGCGAACCGGTCGTCGGTGAGCAGCCGCCGCAGCGTGTTGCCGATCCAGTTCGCGGTCGGCTGCTGGGCGGCGGCGATGACGGAGATGAGGTCCTGGACGATCTCCTCGTCCGCCAGGCCCGCCGGGTGGGCGACCATGCGGGAGATGATGTCCGGGCCGGGCGCGACCCGCTTGTCCACGACGAGCTGCTGGAGACGCTCCCCCACGCGCGCGTAGGCGGCCACCGGGTCGTCGCCCTCCGACGCGTCGAGGGACATCCGCAGGTCCTCGACCAGGTCGTCGGTGTCGGTGCCGTGGGCCGGCATGCCGCACATCTGGACCACCGCGCGCATCGGCAGGGCGTGGGCGTACGCCGACATCAGCTCGGTCCGGCCGCTGCCCGAGAACCGGTCGATGAGCTCGTCGGCGATCCGGCGGCAGTTGTAGCCGAGCTCGAACTGGTCGACGGCTTCCAGGGCGTCGCTGATCACGCCGGCGCGCCGCTGGTGCTCGGCGCCCTCGGTGAACAGGACCGAGGGCTGGTAGCCGACGAAGGGCAGCAGCGGCCAGTCGGCGGGGATGGAGTCCCACTGGTTCCAGCGCCGGGAGTCGCGGGCGAACAGCTCGTCGTGACGGGTGACGTAGGAGACCTCGGAGTAACCGAGGACCAGCCAGGCCGGGATGTCGCCGTCGAGCAGCACCGGGGCCACGGCTCCGTGTTCGCGCCGCATCGCCCGGTACAGCTCGGAGGGGGTCTGCTGGTACTGGAGGCCGCTGAGCCTGATCGCGCCCGGCTGGTGCGCGGGGCAGCCCGGCGGAGGCGTCACCGCGGAGGCGGAGGCGGTGAGGTCGCTCATGAGGTCGTCTCCTGTGCCAGAGCCAGTTTGTAGAGGTGGTCGACGAGGGTGACCAGGACGTGCTTGCCGTCGCTGCGCACGCGGGCGTCGCAGTCGAGCAGCGGGATGTGGGCGGGCAGCGACAGCGCCTGACGGATCTCGTCCAGGGAGTAGTACGCGGCGTCGTCGTCGAACCGGTTGACGGCGACGACGAACGGCGTCCTGTGGTGTTCGAGCCGGTCGATGGCGTACCAGGAGTCGCTCATGCGCCGGGTGTCGACCAGGACGACCGCGCCCAGGGTGCCGGAGAACAGCCGGTCCCACAGGAACCAGAACCGTTCCTGTCCGGGGGCGCCGAACAGGTAGAGCACCATGGTCTCGTTGAGGCTGATCCGCCCGAAGTCGAAGGCCACCGTCGTGGTGGTCTTCTGGGCGACCCCCGAGGTCTCGTCGACGCCGACACCGGCCTGCGTCATGTACTCCTCGGTGTTCAGCGGGCGTATCTCGCTCACGGACCTGACCAGCGTGGTCTTGCCCACGCCGAACCCGCCGACGACGACGATCTTCAGTCCGGTGTCGGCGGCATCGGCGAGCGGTGTGCGCTCCGACGCCGGGGAGATCGCCTCAGAGATTGCGGAGTCCATGCAGCACCTCCTTCAGCAGGGCGGATTCGGGCAGGTCGGCGGCGGCCGCGGCGCGAGGACGGCGGGCGGTGATCCGCCCGGCGGCCAGCAGGTCCTCCAGGAGGATCCGTACGACGGTGATGGGCAGTTGCAGGTCGGCGGCGATCTCCACCACCGCGGCGGGGTGACGGCACAGGGTGAGGATGCGGACGTGCTCCGACTGCATGCCCGGCGTCGGGTCGCACTCGCTGACCACCAGGGTGACCAGATCGAACACCGCGGTGTCCACGGGGTGACTGCGGCCACCGGTCACCGTGTAGAGGCGGTCCGGGGACCCGGTGTCGACGGGGCGGCGGATCATGACGTCGGGGTGTCCTGCGCACTGGTGCGGGGTTCGGCCCGCAGGTGCTCACCGATCTGCTCGACCAACTCGCTCATGTTGTGCCCGACCACGCCCGGGTCGGCGCCGTCGCCGGCCACGACGGCGAGGTGGGCGCCCTCGCCTGCCTCGACGATGAGCAGCAGCCCACCGCGGAACTCGGCCATCAGGTGGTTGACGCCTCCGGTGCCGTCACCGAACTCCACCGAGGCGCCGTGCGCGAGGGCCTGCATTCCGGAGGAGATGGCCGCGAGCTGGTCGGCCTGGTCGAGGGTGAGGTGGCTGCTGCGGCACAGCTTGAGACCGTCGCGGGAGAGCACCAGGGCGTGCCGGGTGCCGGGGGTGCGCTCCACGAGGTTGTCCAGGAGCCAGGTCAGGCTGGTGTCGGTGGTCTGCACGGTGGTCATGGGCCGGTGCGGCGCGGTGCTCCGGTCGGCCCGTGCCTCCAATCTCAAGGGTCATGGGAAAGGTCGGTCGTCTGCGGGACGGCAGCGCGCGGAGATGCGGCGCGCGGAGGTGGGACCGTTGCGCTCAGGCGGGCGGGCGCGGGTCCTTGCGGCGCTGGGACTGGTGGAAGGCGCCGAAGCTCGCCCCGGCGTTGCGGGCGGGCGGGGCGGGGCGGGCGTCCGGGGTCTCGGGGCGCTTCTGGTCCGCGGCGGCCATCGTGCGTCCCGGCGGGCGTACCGGAAGGCCGCCCGCGGTCGCGGGGCGCGGTGCCCTGCCGGCGGCGTCGGCGCGCGCGGGCGCCGGCGGGAACGCGGGCGCCGGCGGGACCTCGGGGACCGGCGGGAGCGCCGGCCGCGGGGCGGGCTCGGGCAGCGGCGCGGGGCCGGCCGCGGGAGCCGCGGGCGTCCGCGCCGGTACGGGGGCCGGGACGCGCTGCTGGGCCAGCAGCTGCGGCGGGAGCAGCACCACCACTCCGGTGCCGCCCCGGGAGGAGGGCCGGTAGTTCACGGAGATGCCGTACTTGGCGGCCAGGATGCCGACCACCGCCAGGCCGAGCCGGGTGCCCTGAAGGGCCGCCAGGTCGGTGGACCGGCCCGACACGGCTTCCACGGCGCGGCGCATCGCGGCGTCGGCCATGCGCAGGCCGCTGTCCTCGATGGTGACCACGATGCCGGCGCTGCGCTCCTCCACGTACACGTGGACCTCGTCGATGGGCGGCGAGAAGTTCGCGGCGTTGTCCATGAGTTCGGCCAGCAGGTGCATCACGCCCTCGGCCGCGAACCCCGCGACCGCGGCGGTGCTGGCCGAGTGCAGCCGTACCCTGCGGAAGTCGGCGATGCGGCCGACCGCGCCGCGCAGGACGCTCTCCATGACGATCGGCTTGTTCCACGCCCGGCTCGCCCGGCCGCCCATCAGAATGGCCAGCCGGTCGGTGAGCAGCCCGAGTTGCGAGGTGCTGTGGTCCAGCTTGAGCAGGTCGCTGAAGACATCGGCTCCGTGCCGGTCCTGCATCTCGCGCAGGTCGGCCAGCATGCTGACGGCCCTGGCCTGCACCCGGCCCAGCGCCTTGGCGCTGGCGGCCTGCGCGGCAGCCGCGCGGCGCTCGCTGACGCCGAGTTCGCGCACCATCTGCTCCAGCAGCGCCCGCAGCCGTTCGTCGGCGGGCAGGTCCAGTCCGGCGAGGACCGTGTCGGCGGAGGCGCCCTGGCGCAGTGCCGCCACGGCTGCGGGCAGCGCGGTGGCCGTCAGGCGCTCCAGGTCGGCCGCGCCCCGGGTCATCCGCTGGACGGCCGCCGTGTGGTCGGCTTCCGCCGCCGCCGTACGGCGGGCCGTCTCACCCAGTTCGGTGGTGAAGACGCGCAGCAGGTTCTCCAGCTGGGGGTCGGCGGGCCGCTGGGCGGAAGCGAGCGCTTCGCCGGCGTCCGAACCGTCGCGCAGGCGCTGGACCATCTGCGGCAGCGTGACGTTCACCAGGTGCGCGGTCTCACCGGTGCTGCGGGTTATTCGCTCGCGCAGCGCGGCCTGCTCCTCGTGGGCCGCGCGCCTGGCGGCGGCGAGCCGTTCGGTCAGTACCGCGGCGACGACGGAGAGCGCGAGGACGCACAGGACGCCGGCGGCGGCCGTACCGAGCACCCACGGGCGCGCCTCGTCCGGGGCGGCCCCCACCGCGGCGCCACCGGCCGCGGCGGCGACGACGAGACCTGCCACCGGCGCAGTCCAGGGCGGCCGCCGTTTCGATGCGCGGCGCGGGCGGACGGCGGCAGGCATGGTCATAGCGCGGATCCCTCAGACGGTGTGTGGGGGTGGCCGGCCGGCAGCGGAGACACCATGTGATGACGGAGCGAGGAAAGTTGACGGTGATGTTCCGCTGGGCCGTGGCCATGGTAACCACGGAACGTGATGCGCCAGGGCCACGTCCGCCTTTGCCTCCGGCTTGCCCCCGGCTCCTACGGAGATCATCCCGATTTACCCCGCCCGACCGAAAGAGTCGGGCCAGCGGACCAACTGGACTGGACCGGTGGGGAAAGGGGAGCGGGGCAACAGAATCAGCAGCGGACCGTGACGCACGTCGACGGGCCGTCGGGACGGCGCCCGCCCCGGGACGGGGACGGCCCCGACGGGGGCCGGGGCGGTGGGCGGGAGTCGTGCCGGTGCGCGCCTACTTCGGCGTACCGGAGCCGGATCCCGCGCTGCCCGCCGGGACTTCCCTGCCGTCGGACCTGCCGGCGCCGGGGAGCGGAACTCCGGGTGCGGGCAGCTGCGGCGCGGAGGACGGCTGCGGCACGGGCGGCCCGGACGACGGCTGCGGCACGGGCCGGAGGAGCTTGCGCGGGCCGGCCAGGACGTATGTCAGGCCGAAGCCCGCGCCGACCACCGCCGCCCCGCCCACCGCGTCCAGCACCCAGTGGTTGGCGGTGGCGACGATCGCGCACACCGTGAAGAGGGGGTGGAGCAGGCCCAGCAGCTTCATCCACAGTTTCGGCGCGATCAGGACCACCACCAGCCCGCACCACAGCGACCAGCCGAAGTGGAGGGAGGGCATCGCCGCGTACTGGTTGGTCAGGGCGGTCAGCGCGCCGTACTCCGGGCTCGCGAGGTCCTGCGGGCCGTGGATCGTGTCGATGTAGCCGAGGCCCGGCACCAGGCGGGGCGGCGCCAGCGGGTAGAGCCAGAAGCCGACCAGCGCGAGCACGGTCGCGAACCCCAGCGAGCTGCGGGCCCAGCGGTAGTCGGCGGGGCGGCGGGCGTACAGCAGGCCGAGGATCGTCAGCGGTACGACGAAGTGGAACGACGAGTAGTAGAAGTTGAAGAAGGCTTCCAGCCAGTCCGCCTTCACCACCGCGTGGTTGGCCCAGCGCTCGATGTCGATGTGCAGGAACCGCTCCACCGAGACGATCTGCCGGGCGTGCTCCTCGGCGGTGGCGCGCCCGCCCGCCGCGGCGGTGCGCACCTGCGAGTAGAGGGAGTAGCCGGCGCGGATCAGCAGCAGTTCGAGCAGCAGGTTGGGGCGGGTCAGCACCCGGCGCCAGAACGGCGCCAGCGGCACCCGGCTCCAGCGGGCCGGCGCCGGCTCCGCGTAGTCGGTGGGGACGGGCCGGCTCCAGTACGGCGAGGTCCGCGACACGAAAGGCACCGCGCAGGCCGCCGCCACCGCCGCCACCAGCAGCGCGTTGTCGCGGACCGGGACGAGCGGCGCCACGTTCGGCAGCAGCATCGTGCCCGGCAGCGTCATCACCAGCACGACGGCCGCCGGCCACACCATGCGGTCCGACGCCCGCCTGCCGACCCGTCCGACCACCGCGAGCAGCACCCACAGCAGCTGGTGCTGCCAGGCCGTCGGCGACACGGCGACCGCGACGCAGCCGGTCAGCGCCACGGCGAGCAGCAGCTGGCCGTCCTGGGCGTAGCGGACGGCGCGCCGCAGTCCCAGGACGACGACGGCCGCGGCCAGCAGGAGGAAGAGGGCGATCTCCAGCGGGCCTTCCAGGCCGAGCCGCAGCAGTGCGCCGTGCAGCGACTGGTTGGCGAGGCTGTCGGGGCGCGCGCCGAGCCCGGCGCCGGCCATGTGGTGCACCCAGTACGTCCAGGAGTCCTGCGGCATCGCCGCCCAGGCCAGACCCGAGCAGACGGCGAACGTGGCGCCCGTGGTGAGCGCGGCGCGTCTTCGTCCCGTCAGCCACAGCAGCGGTGCGAACAGCAGCACGGTGGGCTGGAGGGCGGCGGCGATCCCTATGAGGACGCCGGAGCCGCGTTCCCCGCGCGCCTGGAAGCAGCCGAGGAGGACGAAGAGGACGGGAATGACGCTGGTCTGGCCGAGGTGGAGCGTGTTGCGCACGGGCAGCGACAGCATCAGCAGGCTGATGGCGACGGGCGCGGCGAGCAGCGCGGTGCGCCGCGAGACGGGCCCCGGCAGGGCGCGGGCGGCGACCACGCCCAGTACGGCGACGAGCAGCAGCGTCCCGAAGGTCCAGGCCATACCGAGGCTCTGCTCGGCCGAGCGGGCGAGCGGTTTCAGGACGAGGCCGGCGAAGGGCGTGCCGTTGAAGCGGTCGGTGTCGTAGAGGGAGCCGGTGACGTGCAGCACACCCCGGTCGCCGATCCAGGTCTCCAGATCGGTGAAGCGCTCGCCCGGCGGCGTGCGCAGGACCGTCGCGATCTGCCGCACCGCCAGTGCGGCCACGACGGCCCACAGCACGATCCGTGCCACGCCGACCCTGTCCCCGGCGCCGATCGCACCGACGGCTCCGCCCGGTCCGCCCCGCTCCGCATTCGCCATGTCGCGCCGACCCTCCCCACCTGTCCCGCACCCGCGTGCACGGTGCGTAGAGCGTCGCACTGCCCCGTACAGAAGACGCAGGCAACCCCCGATTCGCCTGGCCGTCATCCGGTTTTGTCTGAAGGACGACTCCTTCCACGATCCTCGTTCCACCGGCGGGGCGCGAGATGGATCACAGGCGAGGGGTGCGGGGCGGACCCGGTGTGCGGCACGTTTGCCCAGCTGGCGGGCGGTCAGATGGACGAAGAGCGATCAACTCCGCACCATCCGTAAAGACCGGTTAAGCACCTATGGTCTTTTTTGAGCCGCCCCGACGAGGCGGCTCATGTCGTGCCGTCCCACACGAGAAAGCGCAGGCGGGCAAATTCGTGCCGACCCCCACACCCGTTGACTCCCGATCCGGCATCACCGACACCCCCGACACCCCCGACATCACCGTCACCGATCCCGCGATGGTCAGGCGGGCGGTGAAGGCGGCCGCCCTGGGCAACGCCATGGAGTGGTTCGACTTCGGCGTCTACAGCTACATCGCGGTGACGCTCGGGAAGGTCTTCTTCCCCTCCGGCGACCCCACCGCGCAGTTGCTGTCGACGTTCGGAGCGTTCGCGGCGGCATTCCTCGTACGGCCCGTCGGAGGCATGGTCTTCGGCCCGCTCGGCGACCGCGTCGGCCGCCAGAAGATCCTCGCCATCACCATGATCATGATGGCGGCGGGCACCTTCGCGATCGGCCTGATCCCGTCGTACGCGACGATCGGCATCTGGGCGCCCGCGCTCCTCTTCCTGGCCCGCCTGGTCCAGGGCTTCTCGACGGGCGGCGAGTACGGCGGCGCCTCCACCTTCATCGCGGAGTACGCGCCCGACAAGCGCCGCGGTTTCTTCGGCAGCTTCCTCGAATTCGGCACCCTCGCCGGCTACATCGGCGGCGCCGGCCTGGTCACCCTGATGACCGCCCTGCTCAGCGCCGACGACCTGGTCTCCTGGGGCTGGCGCATCCCGTTCCTGATCGCGGGCCCGATGGGCATCATCGGCCTCTACCTGCGCCTGCGCCTCGAAGAGACCCCGGCCTTCGCCCGGTTGGAGAAGGAGGCGCGCGCGGACCAGGCGGCCCGCAAGGAGAAGGCGGGCCTGAAGGACATGCTGATCGGGCAGTGGCGGGCGATGCTGCTGTGCATCGCGCTGGTGCTCGTCTTCAACGTCACCGACTACATGCTGCTCTCGTACATGCCGACGTACCTCACCGAGCAGCTGGAGTACGACGCGACGCACGGCCTGCTGGTGGTCCTCGGCGTGATGGCGCTGATGATGTGCGCGCAGCTCTTCATGGGCCGTCTCACCGACCGCGTCGGCCGCCGCCCGGTGATCGCCGCGGGCTGCGCCGGTTTCCTGCTCCTGTCCGTGCCCGCCCTGCTGCTGATCCGCCAGGGTTCGCTGCTCGCCATCGCGCTCGGCATGGGCGCGCTGGGACTTCTGCTGGTCTGCTTCACCTCGTCGATGCCGTCCGCGCTGCCCGCGCTCTTCCCGACCAGGGTGCGCTACGGCTCGCTGTCGATCGGCTTCAACATCTCGGTCTCGCTCTTCGGCGGCACGACGCCGCTGGTCGTCACCGCGCTGATCGGCGCGACCGGCAACATGATGATGCCCGCCTATTACATGATGGGCGCGGCCGTCGTCGGCGGCATCGCGGTGTTCTTCATGACGGAGAGCGCCCGCAGGCCCCTGCCGGGTTCGCCGCCGTCGGTCGCCACGCAGGAGGAGGCCCGCGAACTGCGGGCTTCGTACGGCAGGATGGCCGCATGAGCATCGTGAAGATCAATGTGCTGAGTGTGCCCGCCGAGCAGCGCGAGGTACTGGAGAAGCGGTTCTCGGCGCGGGCCGGGTCCGTGGAGAACTCCGACGGCTTCGAGTGGTTCGAGCTGCTGCGGCCCGTGGAGGGCACCGACCAGTACCTCGTCTACACCCGGTGGGCCGACGAGGCGTCGTTCCAGGCCTGGATGGAGGGGCCGATGAAGGCCGCCCACCAGGGTCCGGGCGCGGGTGAGGGCGGCGAGCGTCCCAAGCCCGCCGCCTCCGGCTCCACGCTGTGGTCGTTCGAGGTGGTCCAGCAGGCCGCGCCCAAGGGCGCGTAGGTCTCCCGCAGCGGCAGTCCGTCCCCGGGCCGCGCCGGCCCGGGACGGCACCGGCCCCTGCCCGGCTTCGGCCCTGCGCCCCGTACCCGGACCGATCCGGTACGGGGCGCGGCCGTTTCGGCGCGCCCGGACCGTCGACCGCTCAGTCGAAATACGATTCGAGCGTGCCGCGGCGCCGGACATCGAGTGTCGCGCAGTGGAACGAGCCGCCGAACGGCGCGTAGTGCAGCAGGTCGCAGGGGATCGGCTCGAACCCCCACGCTTCGAGCGCGCGCAGCATGCCGGTGTGGTGCCGCTCCGCGATCACCCGTTTCTCGTCGACCATGAGAATGTTCATGCTGAGCCACTTGCCGCACATCGAGGTGACCTTGAGCAGGCGCTCGTCGATCGGGTCGGGCTCGGGAGCGATCAGGACGTCCCACGAACTCAGGACGTCGGGCAGGCGGTCGACGTCGATGTACTCGGGGTTGACCAGCACCTTGCCGGGCGCGAGCACGAGGAACGTCGTGTCGATGTGCATGGGCGTGCGGCAGCGGCTCTCGATCTCGTGGATGCGGTAGCCGGGGCCGAGATGGCGGCGCAGCCAGTCGATGCCCATGCCGTTGGTGACGTTGCTCCGCGTGACGAACAAATCGCGTCCCGCGCGCACGAAATCCGCCGCGTCGAACACCGGCTCGAACTCGGTGAGGATGTAGCGCATGGGCTCGCCGGCCGCGGGGACACGGAAATCCACCTCGAACAGTTCGTCGGTGAGCTGCGGTTTCGGTGCCGCCGTCCAGCGCGCGCCGCGCCGGAAATAGTCCTTGAGAATCGCGCGGTAGGAGTGGGTCTCGAAATACCGGCACGGCCACGCCATCGGGGTCTCGATGATCTCGTCGCCGATCACGAGCATGCTGTCACGCGGGCAGGTGTTGCAGAAGCCGCGCGACGACCAGTCCGGGGTGCTGAAGCGCTGTCTGTGGTCGACCGCGTCCGGGCGCGCGACCGTGACACCGAGGGACCCCAGGAGGGCGATGAACTGGTCGAGTTCCTGCTGCGCCCGTTCGATCAGCGCGCGCGGATATTTGAAGCCGGCGGCAAGTCCCTGCAATCGCGCCGCCCATGGCGGGATGTTGCAGGCCACGACCGGATGGTGGGAGGGAATCGTCGCGCCGTCGAGACGCCCGACAATGATCTCCTCCAGCGGGTCCCATTCGTTGTGCGAACTGACCGGCGAGACGAGAGATTCCGCAGCGTTGGCGTCGGGCTTCTGCACTGTCGCCATGCTCAACCGCTTTCGGTCGCAGAATTCAGTGACTCATTACATCCGGTACGTTACCCAAAGCGAATGCGCAGAGCCGTTCGCGGCACCGGGCAGATAATTCTGCCCGGTGCCGCGAACAGCAGGAACCTCATACCCGCAGAAGACGCTCCGTCACTTCGCGGTACGTACGCAGGGCCACCCGCAGTTCCTCCGTCTCGGCCTCGCGGTCCCTGCCCGCCCAGGCCGTGCGGAGGGAGCCGCGCCGTTCGGCCACGGCTTCGGTCAGGCAGCGGGCCGCCTCCTCGAAGACGCTGTCGGCCTCCTCGACCGAGCGCCGCGGGCCGTCCACGAAGGCGTTGACGGCCTGCTGGAGGCGCAGGGCCAGCTTGTCGCGTTCGTCGTGCGGCAGGAGCCCATGAGGGGCGGGTTCCTGAGCAGACGCTGCGGAGGCGGAGGCGGTTTCGTGACCGGGACCGGTTGCGTGACCGGGGCCGTGGCCGTGGCTAGAGCCGTGACCGGGGCCGGGTTCTGTCGTCGCGTGCCGGGCGGTCTGCCCGGGCACGGTGAGCGGCGGTGGCGGCGGCTGCGGGGGTTGCTGCTGCTGCGGTTGCTGTGGCGGCTGCTGCTGCCGCTGTGCACGGTGGTCCGCGTCGGTCTCGTACGTCATTACGCGCCACTTCCCTTCGCGTGGTGGCCCCGGCCCGGCGACCACGAGACGTGGGAGCGGGCCCGGCCGGAACGGTCACGGTCGCCGGCGTGGTGCGGACGGTGCCGGCCGCTGTCCGCCGGCTTGGCGGTGACCAGCGCCTCGAAGAGCTCACGCGCGTCGAGCATGGCCTCGCGCATCTGCTCCGTACTGCTGTCGGTGTGCGCCGCGCGGTGGATCCTGCGGTAGCCCTCCACATGTCCCGCGTGGTGCACGGAGAGCGCGGAGACCTGCTCGTCGTACTGTTCGTCGGCCGGGAACCCGCGGTCGGCCGCGAGCCGTGCCAGCAGCCGGTCGGCCTCGGCGACGGCCTGGCGCGGGGAGTCGACGAACTGCTCCTGGACACCGGCCCATCGGGCGACGTACTGCTCACGCGTCTCGGGGGGCAGCGGCCGCGGTTCCAGCGACCCGTACCGCTTCACGCGCTCGTCGAGTTCGCGCTCGGCCGCCTTGGTGTCGCCGTCGTGGCGGGCCACGGCCCTGTCGTACTCGGGGCCGAACCGCCTCTTGAGCCCGCGACCGCCGCCGCCCCTGCCCGGTCCGGCGACGATGAAGACGGCGACGACGGCGACGACGACCACCGCCAACAGGGCGATGATCCAGAGTGTGGACATGGCTGCCTTCCCGGTTCTCGTTCCGTCAACGGCTTGTCACGCAGCGGGTTGCCCGTAATCCGTTGGCCAAACGGCCGGGCGCTCCGGTACAGACGTGACCATGACCTGGAACGTGACCCCTGAGCGCTACGACACCCCTGAGGCGACGGCGCTGCGCCGCGACTACTACGACGAGGTGGCCAGCCGTTACTGGGGGCGCCCCGCGACCGCGCGGGAGGTGGACGAGGGGCTCACCGGCGACGGCGTCGAGCGGCTCACGGCGCCCACGGGCGAGTTCGTCGTCGGCCGGTACGACGGCGCGGCCGCCGCCTGCGCCGGGCTGCGCGTGATGGATCCGGACACCGCCGAACTGACGCGGGTGTACGTACGCCCCGCCTTCCGCGGCACCGGCGGCGGCGCTCTGCTGCTGGACGCGATCGAGACGGCGGCCCGCGGTTTCGGCGTCAAGCGCGTCCGGCTGGACACCCGCAACGACCTGGTGGAGGCGCGGGCGCTGTACACCCGGCACGGGTACGCCGAGGTCCCGGCGTTCAACAACGGCCCGTACGCCGAGCACTGGTTCGCCAAGTCCCTGTAGCCCCGCAGGGCGGTCCGGCCGCCGTGGGAGCGGGCGCCACGGGCCTCAGGGCGCCCCCCGGTCTCAGGGCGCCGCGGGTCTCAGAGCGTGTGGTCGGACCTGGGCGCCGGGGCGTACGGGCGCTCCTCGTCGGAGCCGCTCACCTCGGCGCTCAACTCCTTGACAAGCTTGACCAGATCGGTCGGCCGGTCGGGTCCCCACCAGTCGCCGAGCAGCTCGGCCAGGGAGTCCTCGCGCGCCTTGGCGAGTCTTTCCGCGACCGCCTCCCCCTTCTCCGTCAGCACCAGTTGCAGACCGTCGCGCCGGGCGAGCCCGCGCTCCTCCACCTGCCGGGACGCTTCGGTGATCACCCGCAGCGGAACCGGGGTGGCGTCGGCGAGCATGCCGGGTTCGACGGCGCCCGAGCGCCTGATGCGCAGCAGCAGCCAGCCGGCCGCGGGCAGCAGGTCGTAGCCCGCCCTGGCGGTGATCTCCTCGTAGACCCTGCGGCGCCCCTCGCGCGTGGCGAGCAGCGAGAGCGCGCGGGCGCATTCGTCGTACGAGGAACGCTCGACCGGGTTGGACGCCAGCGTCTGGCCCGCGTCGGGCGCCGTCACCGACCGGCGCAGCTTGTCCTCCTTGAACAGCCAGGCGATCAGGAAGGCGACGAGGACGACAGGGGTCGCGTACAGGAAGACGTCGGTGATGGACGTGGAGTACGCGTGCAGCGCCGGCGGGCGCAGCCCCGGTGGCAGCAGCGCGATGGCGCGCGGGTCGGCCGCGACCTGGTCGGGGCCGGTGCCGGGCGGCAGTTGCTGGCCGGCCAGGGCGTCACCGAGCTTGTCGACCAGCCGGTGGGTGAAGACGGTGCCGAAGATCGCGACGCCGAAGGACGCGCCGATGGAGCGGAAGAAGGTCGCGCCGGAGGTGGCGACGCCCAGGTCCTCGTACCTGACGGCGTTCTGCGCGACGAGCACCAGCACCTGCATGACCAGGCCGAGTCCGGCGCCGAAGACGAAGAAGAAGACGCTCGTCTCCCAGGCGCCGGTGGTCTCGGTCAGCTGGTGCAGGAGGAGGAGGCCCAGGGCGGTGATGCCCGTACCGGCGATCGGGAAGACCTTCCAGCGGCCCGTACGGCTGACGATCTGGCCGGACGCGGTCGAGGTGAGCAGCATGCCGAGCACCATCGGCAGCAGGTGCACGCCGGACATGGTGGGGCTGACGCCCTGGACGACCTGGAGGAACGTCGGCAGGTAGGTCATCGCGCCGAACATCGCGAAGCCGACGACGAAGCTGATGACCGCGACGAGCGTGAACGTCCGGAGTTTGAAGAGCTTCAGCGGCAGGACGGGCTCGGCGGCCCTGCGCTCCACGAGGACGAACCAGACCAGCAGGACGACGCCGAGGACCGCGAGCCCGACGATCTGCGCCGAGCCCCAGGCCCAGGTGGTGCCGCCGAGGGAGGCGACGAGGACGAGGCAGACGGCGACCGAGGCGATCAGGGCGGTGCCGAGGTAGTCGATGGTGTGGCGCGTGCGGCGGACCGGGATGTGCAGTACGGCGGCGATCACGAGGAGGGCGACGATGCCGACGGGAAGGTTGACGTAGAAGACCCAGCGCCAGCTGAGGTGTTCGGTGAAGAGCCCGCCGAGGAGCGGCCCCAGGACGCTCGTCGCGCCGAACACCGCCCCGAACAGGCCCTGGTACTTCCCGCGTTCGCGGGGCGGCACGAGATCGCCGACGATCGCCATGGACAGCACCATCAGACCGCCGCCGCCCAGTCCCTGGACCGCGCGGAAGCCGATGAGCTGGGACATGTCCTGCGCGACGCCGCACAGCGCGGAGCCGATCAGGAAGATGACGATCGCGGCCTGGAACAGCTTCTTGCGGCCGTACTGGTCGCCGAGCTTGCCCCACAGGGGTGTGGCCGCGGTCGCGGCGAGCATGTACGCCGTGACCACCCAGGACAGGTGCTCCATGCCGCCGAGTTCGCTGACGATCGTCGGCAGGGCGGTCGAGACGATGGTCTGGTCGAGCGCGGCGAGCAGCATGCCGAGGAGCAGCGCTCCGATGGCTGCGAGAACGGTCCGCCGGCTGTCACCCGTGCCTGCGCCGGGGCCGGCGGCCGGGGCCTCGGCGGGGGCACCGCCCGGTTGCTGGGCCATGGACTTCTCCTCGGGTCCCCTGGGAGTCGTGCACCCTTTCCATCCTGGGTGGTGCGGGCGGATACGGCCTGCCGAGCGGGGGCGCACCTGCTGGGAATCCCTTCGGCGGATCTGCATAATCGCTGGCAGTTCGAGGGAGGGGACCCAAGGTGAACGGACACATATGTCCCGAGTGCGGTACGGGCCGGGGGGCCGCGTCCGACGACGCGGGCAGACCCGGCTGCGGGTGCGCGGAGCGTACGGCCCGGGCCGTACGGGCCGAGCGGTCGGCCGAGATCGCGGCGGCGGAGGATTTCGATCCGCTGCGGATACGCCCGTATGTGACGCTTCAGGAGACGGACGACGGGACGCCGCCGCCGTCGCCGTCGTACGCGGAGCCTGGGGGCGACGCGGCGATGACGATGCCGCTGGGAGTGCCGACCGGGCCGGGGGGCGGGCCCGGGGACGACGCCACCGGCTCCGCCGACACCACTGCCCTCATGGGCGCCGTGCCGTCGTACGGACCGCCGCCCGGCGCGGGCCCGGGGCACGGCTCCGGCTCCGGCTTCGGCGAGGAGCCGCCGGAGCCCCGCGGGCGGCAGCGCAGAGGGCCGGTGCTGTGGCTCGTGGTGGGGGCGGCCGCTGCCGCGGTCGTGGGCACCGCGGTCTTCGCGGGCGGGCTGTTCTCCGGGGACGACGAGCAGGAGCGCGCGCTGCCGGACACGGTGACCGGCGTGCCGAGCGCGAGCGACGGCCCCGAGACGTCCGCGTCGGAGTCCGGCGCAGGATCGCGGTCTCCGACTCCCTCGGCATCGGCATCGGCATCGGCCTCCGCGTCGGTCTCCCCGTCCGCATCGGCGTCCGCATCCACGTCCACGTCCGCAGACGCGTCCGCCTCCGCATCCGCATCCGCCTCGCGCTCGGCCACCGCGTCCCCGAGTGCTTCCGCCGGCCCGTCGAAGCCGGCCGCGCCGGTGACGCCCTCCGCCGTACGGCCCACCACCACGGCGGAGGAACCGCCGGAGCCCGCCGCCACGCTGAGGAGGGGCGACCGGGGCCCCGAGGTCGCGGAACTCCAGGACAGACTGGCGCAGCTCTGGCTCTACCGCGGCCGGAGGAACGGTCACTTCGACGACCGGGTGGAGGAGGCCGTGCGTACGTACCAGTCGTACAAGTACATCCAGGGCGACCCCGAGGGCGCCTACGGCCCCCACACCCGCCGCGCGCTGGAGGCGGAGACGGAGGAGCCCTGACGGGCCATGGGTTCGCGCCGCCGCGGCAGCTCTGCCGGCGCCCTAGGAGGGGGGCGGGGTGGCGCTGTCCCCGACTCTTTTGTATCGTGATGGAACAAAGTGGCCTCCGCTCGTTTTCCCTGACCGGCGGGCGGGGCCGCTTGTTCTCTTTCCTCCGCGCTCTGGAGTACGCCGATGCCGGCCACCACCGTTCTGAACGCCAACGCGCTCCTCCTGGACATGGACGGCACGCTCGTCAATTCCGACGCCGTCGTGGAGCGCGTCTGGCGCCGCTGGGCCGAGGCGCACGGCCTGGACCCGGAAGAGGCCCTCAAGGTCGTCCACGGCCGTCAGGGGTACGCCACCATGGCCGTCCTCCTCCCGGAGCGCCCCGTCGAGCAGAACCACGCCGACAACCGCGAGCTCCTCGCCCAGGAGACCGCCGACGTCGAGGGCGTCGTACCCGTCCCCGGCGCCCCCGCCTTCATGGCCGCGCTGGCCGGCCTGCCGCACGCCCTGGTGACCTCGGCCGACGAGGGGCTGGCCCAGGCCCGCATGAAGGCCGCCGGGCTGCCGATGCCGCGCACCCGCGTCACCGCCGAGCTGGTGGGCGCGAGCAAGCCGGACCCCGAGGGCTTCCTGAAGGGCGCGGCGGAGCTGGGCCACGCCCCGGCCGACTGCATCGTCTTCGAGGACTCCGAGGCGGGCATCACGGCGGGCAGGGCGGCCGGGATGCGCGTGGTGGGCGTGGGACCGCGCGCGGCCGTGCACGCCCCGACGGTGCACGTGAACGACCTCACGCAGGTACGGATCGAGGCCCTGCCCGACGGCACGCTGCGGCTGCACGTCACCGCCTGAGAGCGGGCGGACGCCGGGGCCCGCGCCCGAGGGCGGCCGCCCGGTGCCGGGGCTCCGGGGCGGCCCGGCCGCCGGTACCGGGGCTCCGGGAAGCCGGCGCGGTGCGAACAGCGCCGCTCGGGCCGGGATGCGGCCGAGGGGGCGGCGGTCAGCCGACGGCGGCCTCGTACAGGCTGAACGCCGCCAGCGCCAGCATCAGCGCCGCCGCCACCTTCGTGATCAGGCTCAGGGGCACGTACTTCATGAGCGTGCGGCCGCCCACGATGCCGATGCCCGCGACCGCCCACAGGGCCAGCACCGCGCCGATGCCCACGGACACCGGGTTGTCGTAGCGGGCCGCCAGGGTGGCCGTCATGATCTGCGTGAGGTCACCGAACTCGGCGACCAGGATGAGCATGAAGCCCGCGCCCGAGACCTTCCAGAAGGACTGGTCGGCGGGGGCCTTGATCTCCTCCTCGCCGTCGTCCTTCTTGAAGAGCAGCACCATCGCGCCCGCGAGGAAGAGGACGCCCACGACGGCCTGCACCAGCCGGTGCGGCAGCAGGGTCAGTACGCTGCCCGCCGCGATGGCGAGGGCCACGTGGACGGCGAAGGCGGCCGCGACGC
Organism: Streptomyces altiplanensis; assembly: GCF_053591575.1. Lineage (NCBI taxonomy): Bacteria > Bacillati > Actinomycetota > Actinomycetes > Kitasatosporales > Streptomycetaceae > Streptomyces > Streptomyces altiplanensis. The sequence continues at coordinate 31,324 of NZ_JBSFUB010000062.1, forward strand.
CCGCGAAGACGTACGACGCGCGGTAGCGGGTGCCGAGCATGAGACCGGCCAGGGCGGTCTTGTCGGGGAGTTCGGCGAGGAAGACGGTGCCGAAGGTGATCGCCATGATGGTGAAACTGATCACGGGGGTGGGGTTCCTCAATCGGTCGGGCTGCCCGCGCCGAGAGAAACCTGCGTGAATCAGGGGTCGCTTCGGCACGGCAGCGTCGTGGAAAGACAACAACACTGCGGCCGAAGGTCTCGCTGGCGGACGTGGTTCCGTGTCCGCCTCCGGGCGCCGGCTGAGGCGTGCTCAGCAGTATGTCGACGGTCCGGCGAAGAGCTACTCCCCTTCTGCTCCGTACAGGGTACGCGAACGGGCTCCGGCCCCCTCAGGCCCCTTGGTCCCGGTGCAGCCGCCCCCGCGCCACCAGTTCCAGCACCGCCGCCACCGCGGTCGCCTGCACCGCCATCAGTGCGACCAGCACGAACAGCTGCACCACCCCGGCGAGCAGCGGCGAGGCGCCGCCCAGCAGCATGCCGACGAAGGCGCCCGGCAGTGTGACCAGTCCCACCGTCCTGGTCTGGTCGAGACCCGGCAGCAGCGCGTCCGAGGCGGCGGGGCGGGCGATCTCCAGCCGGGCCTCGCGGTCGACGAGGCCGAGCGCCAGGCCCGCCTCCACCTCCCCGCGCCGCACCGCGAGCTCGTCGAGCGCCCGCCGCCCGCCCAGCACCGTCGCGGTGAGCGCGCCGCCGATGAGGATGCCAGTGACGGGGACGAGCGCGATGCCGTCGACCGGTACGAGGCCGGTGAGCACGAGCGCGGCGACCACGGGGACGACGCCCGCGCCGATCGGCACGGCGGCCCACCACCAGGTGCCGTTGGGGGTGACGCGGCGCCCGGCGGTGCGTACGGCGACGGCGTACATCAGGGCGAGGAAGGCGAGCAGCAGCCATCCGGAGCGCACGACCCAGCCGATCAGGAGGGACACGGCGGCGAGCTGGACGGCGGCCCGCAGGCCGGCGGTGGCGACGGAGCGGGCCCGGCCGCGGGACCCGTCGTCGGAGAGGCGGGCGCAGGCGACGACGGTCACCGCGACCGCGAGCAGCACGGCGAGGACGGCTCCGAGCGTGGGGCCGACGGGCAGCAGGACGTGGCCCGCTGCGGCGAGGGGCGGCGCTGACGAGGCGGTCACCGTCCAACTCTAGGGCGGTGGAGGAACGGTGTCGGAACGTCAGAACCCTTGATGTGACGTGCTCATGTCGTCACGCTGTTACCCGGCGCCCATCCCCCGGTAACCCTGCGCCGCCACGATGACCGGGCCCGGCGACGGGCAGTCCGGTCGGTCCCCCCACCACAAGGGAGTTCACATGTCAGGTGTCTACGCGCGTCGAGTGCCGCTCCGCACACTCCGCACACTCCGAATACCGCGCCGGATCGCCGTACTCACCGCGTCTGCCGCCCTCGCCGGCACGAGCGTCCTGCTCACGTCCCCCACCGCCCAGGCGTCTCCGCCCACCCCCGTGAGCGCCGCCACCGCCCGCACGTACCTCGGCGAGCTGACCGAGCGCGCCGAGGGCTCGTCCACCGGCTACAGCCGCGACAAGTTCCCGCACTGGATCACCCAGTCCGGCGCCTGCAACACGCGCGAGGTCGTCCTCAAGCGCGACGGTACGAACGTCCAGCAGGATTCCAGCTGCGCCGCCGTCAGCGGCAGCTGGTACTCCGAGTTCGACGGCGCCACCTGGACCGCCGCGTCCGACGTCGACATCGACCACATGGTCCCGCTCGCCGAGGCCTGGCGCTCGGGCGCGAGCAGCTGGACGACCGCGCAGCGGCAGTCCTTCGCCAACGACCTCTCCCAGCCGCAGCTCATCGCCGTGACCGACAACGTCAACCAGGAGAAGAGCGACCAGGACCCGGGCGAGTGGCTGCCGCCGCGCACCGCCTACCGCTGCATGTACGCCCGGATGTGGGTGGACGTGAAGCACCACTGGAAGCTGACGGTGAACTCCGCGGAGAAGAGCGCGCTCCAGGGCGTCCTGAACAACTGCTGAGCAGGAATCCCACCACCCTCCTCCGTCGTTCCGTACCGTACGGGGGCGAACCCCGCACAGGGCCGATTCCTGTGCGGGACGCGACGGAGGAGGGCACACATGGCCGGGCTGCGGCTGGGACCACTGCTGCGGTACGTCGACGGAGCCGGCGACGCCGCGACCGTCTGGGTCGAGGCGGACCGGCCGTGCACGGCGGAGGTGCGGTGCGAGGACGGGACGGGCGGCGCGGGCGGTTCGTCCCGCACGTTCCGGATCGCCGGACACCACTACGCGCTGGTCACCGTGACCGGGCTGCGCCCCGGCTCGGAGACGGCGTACGAGGTGCTGCTCGACGGACACCGGGTGTGGCCGCTCGAAGACTCCCGCTTCCCGCCGAGCACCATCCGCACACCGGCGGGGCCGGACGAGGAGGTGCGCGTCTCCTTCGGCTCGTGCCGGTGGGCCGCGCCGGCCCACGGCGGCAAGGACCCGGTGGGGCCCGACGCGCTGAACACGCTCGCCCGGGAACTGGCCGCGGCCCCGCCGTCGGCCCGCCCCGACGTCCTGCTCCTGCTCGGCGACCAGGTGTACGCCGACGAGACGTCGAAGGCGACGCGGCGCTGGCTGGCCACGCGGCGCGATCTGCGCGAGGCGCCGGGCGCGGGGGTCGCCGACTACACGGAGTACACCCGGCTCTACGACGAGTCGTGGCTGGACCCGGAGGTGCGCTGGCTGCTCTCCACCGTCCCGAGCTGCATGATCTTCGACGACCACGATGTGATCGACGACTGGAACACCAGCGCCTCCTGGGTGGCGGACATGCGCGCCACGCCCTGGTGGCGGGAGCGCATCCTCAGCGGCCTGATGTCGTACTGGGTCTACCAGCACCTGGGCAACCTCTCCCCCGCCGAGCTCGCGAAGGACGAGCTCTACGCGGCCGTACGGGCGGCCTCCGACGGAACGGAGCTCCTGCGGGAGTTCGCCTCGCTCGCCGACAACGAGCCGGCCCGCGTCCACTGGAGCTACCGGCGCGACTTCGGCCGGGTGCGCCTGCTGATGGTCGACACGCGCGCGGCCCGCGTCCTGGAGGAGGACAAGCGCGCGATGCTCGACGACGCCGAGGAGCGGTGGGTGCGCGACCAGGCGCTGGAGGACCCGTCCTCGTACGACCACCTGCTGATCGGGACCTCGCTGCCCTGGCTGCTGCCCCCGCTCATCCATGAGGCGGAGGGCTGGAACGCGGCGCTGTGCCGGGGCGAGCGGGGTGCGCGCTGGGCGCGCTTCGGCGAGAACCTGCGCAGGAAGGCGGACCTGGAGCACTGGGCGGCGTTCCCGGATTCCTTCGACCGGCTGGCCGACATGATCGCGGAGGTGGGTTCGGGTTCCGACGCCCCGGCGACGGTGTGCGTGCTGTCGGGCGACGTGCACCACGCGTACGTCGCCGAGGCACGCTGGCGCGGCGAGGACGGCGGTCCGGCGGCGCAGGTGGTCCAGCTGACCTGCTCCCCCGTGCACAACAGCATCTCGGCCTCGATACGGCTCGGCTTCCGCTTCGGCTGGAGCGGGACGGGCCGGCGCATCGGCCGTCTCCTGGCGCGGCACGGGCGGATGAGGGAGCCGCGGCTCGGCTGGCGGAGGACGTCGGGGCCGTGGTTCGGCAACCAGCTGATGACGCTGACGATGCGGGGCCGGTCGGCGGCGCTGCGGCTGGACCAGGCGCGGGCGAAGAAGGGCGGCGGCACGGGGCTCGTGACCGTACTGGAGAGGGAGCTGACCCGGCCGGGGCGGACCGGCGGCTGAGGGTCCGGGCGGGCCGCCGGCCGACGGCCCGGACCTGCCGGCGGCCGGGGTCCTGGACGGATCCGGCGGGCGGGGCCCGGGCCGGTCCGCGGTCCGGCCCCGTGATCCTTCCCACAGCGGGTGGAGATCACCGGTACAGGGCTACGACTTCCCGTGCTCCCCCGGCATGATGATGCGAACCCTCCGCCTCCGGCGCCCCACGCCGCACCCGCCGCCGCACCCGTCCCGGGAGTCCACGCTTTGTCCGCAGTGCACCAAGCCATCGCTGTCGTGGGCGCCGGCCCGCGCGGCACCAGCGTGCTCGAAAGGCTCTGCGCCTCCGTGCCGGACCTGGCCCCGGACACCCGGCTGACGGTGCACGTCGTCGACCCCGCGCCGCCGGGGGCAGGCCGGGTCTGGCGTACCGACCAGCCCGCCGAGCTGCTGATGAACACGGTGGCCTCGCAGGTCACGCTCTTCACCGACGCGAGCGTCGGCTGCGAGGGCCCGATACGCCCGGGGCCGAGCCTGTACGAGTGGGCCGCCTCCCGGAGCGGCGAGGCGGAGCTCGGCCCCGACGACTACCCGACCCGCGCCTGCTACGGCCGCTACCTGGAGTGGGTGTTTCGCCAAGTGGTGCGCGGGGCGCCGGAGTCGGTCACCGTACGGGTGCACCCGGCGCGGGCCGTGAACCTCCAGGACACCCACGGCTCCCCCGGCGCCCCCCAGACCCTCACCCTCGACAACGGCGAGGCACTCACCGGCCTGAGCGCGGTCGTCCTCGCCCAGGGCCACCTGCCCGTGCACCCCGGCCCGTCGGACGCGCGTCTCACCGCGCACGCCGCCCGCCACGGCCTGCGCCATCTGCTCCCCGCGAACCCCGCCGACCTCGACCTGTCGTTCCTCGCCCCCGGCGAACCCGTCCTGCTGCGCGGCCTGGGCCTCAACTTCTTCGACCACATGGCGCTGCTGACCACAGGGCGCGGCGGCACCTTCACCCACGCCGCGGACGGCGGCCTCGTCTACCACCGCTCGGGCCGCGAACCGCGCCTGTTCGCGGGATCGCGGCGCGGCGTGCCGCACCAGGCGCGCGGCGACAACGCGAAGGGCCCGTACGGCCGGCACGAGCCGCTGCTCCTGACCCCCCGCGTGATCGCGGCCTTCCGCGCCCGGGCGGACGCGGGCGACCCGCCCGACTTCCTGGCCGAGATATGGCCGCTGGTCGCGAAGGAGGTGGAGACGGTCTATTACGAGACGCTGCTGGGCGCACACGCCACCGCCACGCCAGGCGGCGGCACCGGCTTTCGCGGACGTTTCCTCGCCACCGCGCACCGCAGCGCCGAGGAGGCGGACGTGCTGGCCGCGTTCGGGGTGCCGCACGCGGAGCGCTGGTGCTGGGACCTGACCGCCCGCCCGTACACCGGACAGACCTTCCGCGGCCCGGCGGACCACCGCGCCTGGCTGCTGCGCCACCTGCGGCGGGACGCGGCGCACGCGGCGCTCGGCAACGTGGCGGGCCCGCGCAAGGCCGCCCTCGACGTGCTGCGCGACCTGCGCAACGAACTGCGGCAGATCGTGGACCACGCCGGCCTGCCCGGCGCGTCCCGCCGCGACCATCTCGACCGCTGGTACACGCCGCTGAACGCCTTCCTCTCCATCGGGCCGCCGCGCAGGAGGATCGAGGAGATGACGGCGCTGATCGAGGCGGGCGTACTGGACGTGGTGGGGCCGCGCATGACGGTGGAGACCGCGGACCACGCCTTCGTCGCCCGCTCCCCCGACATAGCCGGGTCCGAGGTCGCGGCCACGACGCTCATCGAGGCACGGCTGCCGGAGCCCGATCTGCGGCGTACGGCGGACGAGCTCCTCGCACGCCTCCTGAAGACCGGCCAGTGCCGCCCGCACACGGTCGACGGGTACGAGACGGGCGGCCTCGACGTCACCCGGCGCCCGTACCGCCTGACGGACGGTGAGGGACGGCCGCACCCCGGGCGGTTCGCGTTCGGGGTGCCCACGGAGGGTGTGCACTGGGTGACCGCGGCGGGCGCCAGGCCCGGGGTCGACTCGGTCACGCTGGCGGACGCGGACGCGGTGGCGCGCGCGGCGCTGCGGGCGGCGGTGACGGTCCGTACGGCCGCGGTCCTGACCTCGCTGCCGACGGACCGGAGCGCGACCTGATCCGACCGCTCCCTCCCGCTGTCCCGGCCGTGTCCCAGGCCGTATTCCCGGCCGTATTCCCGGCCGTATTCCCGACAGCCCGTTGAACGTGACATGTCCAACATCGCCGGGCCCCTGACGATCTCGGCCGATATGGCAGGCGTACGCTGTATGGCTGTACTGCCGCCCCTGCCGCTCCCCTGCGACGTCGCGGCGTTGTCACGAACCGGGGAGTCACGTTGTTGGAAAGTGTGGGGGCGCTGACCGGCAGCCCTTGGATCTACGCGGTGGTCGCGCTCTCCGTCGTCCTGGACGTTTTCGTACCGGTCCTCCCCAGCGGAGTCCTGGTGATCACGGCCGCCACCGCCGCCGCGGCGGGCACCACGACCGTCGCGGGAGCCACCGGCCAGGTCGCGCACCAGGTGCCCGACATCCTGGCGCTGATGGTGTGCGCGACGGCGGCGTCCGTACTGGGCGACTTCGTGGCGTACCGCCTGGCCTGGCGCGGCGGCGAGCGCCTCGACCGCGCCATCGCCCGCTCACGCCGCCTGACCACCGCGCAGGAACGTCTCGGCGCCGCGCTCAGCCGTGGCGGCGGCATCCTCGTCGTCATCGCCCGCTTCGCCCCGGCGGGCCGCTCCGTCGTCTCCCTGGGCGCGGGCGCCGCCCACCGCAAGGTGAAGGAGTTCCTGCCCTGGTCGGCCCTGGCGGGCGTCGCCTGGGCCGGTTACAGCGTGGGCCTCGGCTACCTCGGCGCCCAGTGGCTGGGCGCGTCGTGGCTGGGCGCGGCGGTCTCGCTGCTGGCGCTGTTCGTGGCGGGCACCCTGGCGGCCCTGTTCGTACGCCGCCCGGCGCCGGCCCCCGCGCCGGCCGCGCCCTAGCCCTGCCTGGCCGCCCCTCCTCGCACTTCGATCCCGGCGAGCAGCCTGCGGGTCGCCTCGGCCACTTCGGAGACGGCCCGGTCGAACACCTCGCGGTTGTGGGCGGCGGGCGCCCGGAACCCGGAGACCTTGCGCACGTACTGCAGGGCAGCCGCGTCGATCTCCTCGTCGGAGGCTTCCCCGGGCAGAACGGGCGGACGGAGCGTCTTGATACTGCGGCACATACTCACGACGGTATCCCCGGGCCGCCCTCCCCGGCACGGCCGCCGCGGAGGAATCCCGCTCAGCGGCCCTGCCGCCCCTGCCCGGCACGGGCGCCGGCGAGGAGCGCCTCGGTGATGAGCCGGACGGCGCGGGCCAGGCGGCCGAGCTGCTCCAGCTCGACGGCGTAGAGCCGGATGGTGCTCTCGATGACCCTCTCGGAGACGTCGAGGGCGGGCAGTTCCGCCCGGCAGGTGCGCAGCGCGACCCGTACGGCACGGATCTCGTGCTCGACCTGGAGCTGCGCGTGGCGGGCGAGGAGGAGGGGGTGGCGGGTGAGCGCCGGGTACCCGGCGTAGCGGGCCGGCAGGAGGTCCCGCAGCCACCGGGCCGCCGTGCGCTCCCAGTCCTGGCTGCCGGGGGCCTTGACCTGACACGGCCAGTCCGGGCCGGTCGGTGAGAGGGTCTGCGGCATCGTCGTCGCTCCGGCGGGATGGTGGACGGGTTCTCTGGTCGCGGAACACCGTGGAGGTGTGCGGCGGTCCCGGCCCAGGGGTTGACCGGGACCGCCGAGGGGGGCGTCCGCCGGGGAAAGCGGAGTGCCCGGGTGGAACACCCGTGGGCCGGCGTGAGGAGGAGTGCGCCGCCCGTGGGTGTCCGGTCATGTGAGGCGCGAGGATGCGGCGACCACAGGCAGTAAACATATATACGGCCGAGTAAGCAAGGGTATGAAAAAATTCATTCCTCAAGTGTCATGAAAAGCTGCGTTCCGTGACTCCGTGACTCCGCTGTTCCGCCCGGGCCCGGATCAGTCCTCGATGAAGAAGTCGTGCTGCTCCGCGACCTGCTCGTACCCCTCCAGCCGTGACTGCGTACGCACGGGGTCGGCGTCGGCCATGGCCTGGAGGACGGCTGCGGACAGGACGCCCGGCGCCGAGTAGGAGTCGAAAACGAGACGGGATCCGGTGCCGGCGGTGAGCGCCACATCGGCCTCGTCCACGAGCGCCCCGAGCGTCAGATCGGTGATCAGCGCGACGCGCAGCCCCGTGCTGCGGGCGGCCTGCAGGGCCGCCAGGGTCTCGTTGGCGTGCCTGGGCATCGCGAACGCCACCACCCACGTCCCGCCCGCCTCCCGCGACTGGAGCAGCGCGTCGTAGGCGACGCTGCCCCCACGGGTCACCAGCCGCACGTCGGGGTGGATCCGCCGCGCCGCGTAGGCGAAGTACTCCGCCAGCGACACGGAGATCCGCAGCCCCAGAACCGTCAGAGGCACGGACCGGGCCAGCTCCCGGCCGATGTCGAGGACCCGGCCGGGATCGGCCAGAGTGCGCCGCAGACTCTCCAGGTTCTCGATCTCGGCGTCGACGGCCGCCTGCAACTCGTTGCGGCGGATCTCCTCCCGCGTCTCCCGCGTGTCCGGGGAGCCCGCGACGGAGCTGAGCGCGATGGGCTGCAGGGCCTCCCGCAGGGCGGGGTACCCGCTGAAGCCCAGGGAGGACGCGAAGCGGGTCACCGACGGCTGGCTCACCCCGACGCGCTCCGCCAGGTCCGTGATCGACAGGAAGGCGGCCTCGGTGAGGTGGTCGACGATGTACTGGGCGATACGCCGCTGCGCGGGGGACAGCCGGTGGCCGCCGAACAGTGCGCGCACTCTGTCCGTGGGGGATGCCTCCGTGTCCGGAGACTGCCTTCCCGGCGTGATCGCGGACGCCTGTGCGCGTGCCTGCTGCCTTGATGGCACCGGCGTGCCTCCCTCTCGTCCCACTGATGCTCAACATAGCCCACGCCTCGCGACCGCAGCCCGGGCAACCACGCGAAACAGCCGGCCCCCGCGCAGCCCCCGCGCAGCGCCCCGTCCCGCCCGGAACCGCCTCCGTGCCCCATGGTCCAAAACCCGCCATCCACCCCTGTTCCTCTTGGTCCGGGGGATGTCGCGTGTGATCCACTGGACGGCATGACGAGGACTCTGTACCTGTTCTGCTCGGCCGCACCGCCCGTATTCGACGTGGCCCGGATCGTCGAGGACGCGCAGGCCCGCGGGTGGGACGTGTGCCTGGGACTGACGCCGACCGCGGCCCGCTGGCTCGGCAACAGCCTCGACGGGTTGGCTGTGCTGACCGGGCATCCGGTGCGCTCCGAGTACAAGATGCCCGGCGAACCGGACGTGTGGCCGGAGGCGGACGCGATCCTGTTCGCGCCGGCGACGTTCAACTCGGTCAACCAGTGGGCGCAGGGGATCACTTCGTCGTTCGTCGTGGGCGTGGCAGCCGAGGGGATCGGCAAGCGGATCCCGTTGGTGACGATGCCGTGTGTGAACGCGGCCCACGTGCAGCACCCGCAGTTCGAACGGTCGGTGGCGATGCTGCGGGGAGCTGGTGTGACGGTGCTGTACGGGGACGGCGGGTTCGCGCCGAACGAGCCGGTCCAGGGACTCCAGGGGCAGCCGGAGGGGTACCCGTGGGGCCTGGCTCTCGAAGCGATGGAGACGGTCGCCGCCCCCTCCCTGTAGCCGGGCGTGCGGGGCCGTTCTCCCGGCCTGCTCCCACTGGATCGCCAGAACGCCCCCGCCCTGCTTGGCAGCACATGGGTGCACAGGAGACCGGGGCGTGGTCGACCGCTCGTTGCCGTTGATGTCCGCCGTCGTTGCCGTCCGCCGTCGTTGATGTCCGCGACGGCTGCCGGCACGACGCTCGAAAGGAACGGCGCGCACCCACGGCGACCCCTGCCTGACGACGAAGCCCTTGCCCCTTCCGAGGGGCACCCTGTGTGACGCGCGCTATTCGCAGGCGACGCCGTCGCCGTCGCGGTCCAGGTGCCTGCCGTAGCCTGCGTCCCCCGTGCGGATCGGAGCGGCGCCGGCGGCGCGCACCGCGGTGCAGTTCGCGTAGTAGGCCGAACCGCCAGACCCGCTGCTGTCGTCGCTGCTGTCATCGCTGCCGCCCGCAGCGGGGGCCACCGTGACATGGACGGTCTTCGTCTTCGTCACAGTCGGCGCAGGTTCCGGCTTGACCTTCACCGTCGCCGTCGCCGTCACCGTGGCAGCCGGCGCCGGAGTGGCTGTGACCGTCGCGGTCACGGTTGCGGCAGGCGCCACCTTCTTGCTCGCCACGGTGTCGGTCTTCGTCTCGCCGTCGGACCCGGCGACGACGCCGATGAAGAACAACATCAGCGCAGCCGGGATCAACACCCGCTTGCGTGCCCACTTCGAGCGCTCCGGCTGCGGAGCCGGAGGCGTGTAGGGCGTGTAGGGCGTGTAGGGGCTGGGGCCCCCAGGGGCGGGCGGCTGGCCCCAAGGGGGCTGCTGCGGCGGCGGGTTGTACGACATGGTTCCCCCAAGGGACGCGGCGAAAGAAGCCGACCGTAGCGGATACGCCGTTGGATACTGGGCAGTTTCGCCAGATAGGGGTACCTCGCCAAGCTTCTGTCGCAGGGGGAAGCCGAGGCCTGGAGGCTTTCGACCTCGGCGAGGCCTGCGCAAGTGCCCCGGCAGGATCGGTCAGCGAGGGGCGTGCCGGCCGCTACGAGGTCTCGGAGAGGCGGCAGCGGGCGGGGCCGGTCGCTGCGGTCGCGGTACTGCGGCGCTGCTGTACTCCTACGGCGAACCGGCGGCCTTGCCGCTTCGGCGGGCCGTCCCGCGACAGACCACCCAAAGGCTGACCAGAACCAGGAGCACTCCGCCGGTCAGCCACCCGGGGGACCCGCTGTCGCGGTACTCCCTGACGCCGGCTGCAAGCATGAGAGTGGAGGGAATCAGCCCTGCCCAGTCCATGACTCTGCTCAATTTTGCGGCTTTCGAAGACTTGATCACGGCCTGATCCTGGCAGGCGGCTGCCCCCTCCACCAGGTACGAGCGCACCGACGGAGTCTCAGTGGCCCGGTCGAGCACCGACACGACGGGCCCGGGAGCACCGGTGGCCCGGGGCACAACCGGGGGCGTCTGAGTACGCGTGCTCATGTGAAACGCCGACGGGGCCGCCATGCTGGTTCGCGTGGCGATCGACGGGTGGTCGCCTTCAAGCGGACTTGTGGGGGCGGGGAGCTCGTGAACAATCCGTCGACCGGCCGGCAGGTGGGGGCAAGCGTTGCGCTGCTCGTCATCGATCTCTTGGCCATGGCCTGGCTGCTGTACGGCTACGGGATTTCCGGCTGGGCCGACAGCTTCGACGGAGACAACGCGCCGGAGGCACCGAGTTTCGCGCGGCGAGCGATGTGGTTCCTGGCTGGTGGCGCTGCGGTCACAGGCGGTGGTCTGCTTGCCCTGCGATGGCACATCCCTGGCGTGGTTCAGCTCTTGACCCTTGGCTGCGGAGCAGGGGCGTTCGCCTACTTGGCCGCCCTTTAGCAGCGTGCGCCGGCCGACCAGCCCATCCCACCACTCACCTCAGCTCCCACCCATCCCACGCCCGCCCCGCCGCACCCTCACTCGGGTACGGCGCCCCCTCTCCGCCCCGGCGTCGGCCGGTCCCCCGCCCCCGCCGGAGGCTTGTTCTGGCCCCCTGCCCCGTGTGGCCGCCCGGAGGAGCGGAGCGACGGCGGGTGCTTGACAAGCGGGAGATACGGGTTCGTACTCACGGGGGGTACGGGTTCGTACTCAGCGGCAGCGTCCCGACCGTGGGTGACCACGCCCGTTGACGTCAGAAGTAGATGCCGAAGGCCCCCAACCATGATCGGTTGGGGGCCTTCGTACTGGTGGGCGCGGACGGTTTCGAACCGCCGACATCTGCTTTGTAAGATCCCGTAGACCACCCCCCGAGAACTTCCGAGAGTTTCCGAGACCTTCCGAG
>NZ_JBSFUB010000063.1:0-42885 GCF_053591575.1 Streptomyces altiplanensis
GCACCCCCCGGGGCTCCCGACCCCGCCCCGGCGGCCCCCCCGGCCGGCGGCCCCCCCGCCGCGGACCCGGGGGGGGCCCGGGCCGGGGGCCGGCCCCCCCCCCGGCGGATCGGCGCCGACGGCTTCCGGGTCGTCGTCGCCGAGCTGGAGCCGGAGCGGGGCGAGCGCGCCGTCGCGGAACTGCGCGCCGAGGGCGTCGACGCCCACTTCGTGCGCTGCGACGTCGCCGACCCCGCGTCGGTGGACGCGCTCGCCGCCGCCGTACGGGCCCTGGGCCCGCTGTACGGCCTGGTCAACAACGCGGCGCTGGCCAACGGCGTGGGCGGCAAGGAGTTCCAGGACATCGACATCGAGGTGTGGGACCGGCTGATGACGGTCAACGCCCGCAGCCCCTGGCTGGTGTCGAAGGCGCTGTACCCGCTCTTCGCCGCGCCCGGCCGGATCGTCAACATCGCCTCGGACGCCGCCCTGTACGGCTCCGAGCGCCTCGCCCACTACATCGCCTCCAAGGGCGCGGTCATCGCCCTGACCCGGGCGATGGCCCGTGAGCTGGGCGACAGGGGGATCACCGTGAACGCGGTCGCCCCCGGGCTGACCGAGTGCGAGGCGACCGAGACCGTGCCCGCCGAGCGGCACGGCCTCTACCGCGCGAACCGGGCCATCTCACGGCCGCAGCAGCCCGACGACCTCACCGGGATCGTCTCGTTCCTGCTCGGCGAGGAGTCCCGCTATCTGACCGGACAGGTGATCGCCGTCAACGGCGGCTTCACCATGAACTGACCACAGGAGATACCGAGTTATGGATCTGGGCCTCGCCGACCGCACCATCGTGGTCACCGGCGGCAGCTCGGGCGTCGGCCTGGCCACGGTCCGCGCCCTGCTCGACGAGGGCGCCCGCGTCGCCACCTGCGGCCGCGACGCCGGCCGGCTGGCCGAGGTCGCCGACCGGCTCGGCGCCGGGCGCGACCGGCTGCTGACCGGGGTGTGCGACGTACGGGACGCCGATGCCGTGGACGGCTTCGTCCGGCGTACGGCCAGGGAGTTCGGCGTCATCGACGGACTGGTCAACAACGCGGGACAGTCCCGGATGAAGGGGCTCGACGACTCGACCGCCGAGGACTGGCGCGACGAGCTGGAGCTGAAGTTCGCCGGGGTGCTGAACCCGCTGCACGCCGCCCGCCCGTACCTCGCCGCATCGGACGCGGCGAGCATCGTCAACATCAACGCGGTCCTCGCCAAACAGCCCGAGACCCGCCTGATCACCACCAGCGCCGCCCGCGCCGGCATCCTCAACCTCTCCAAGTCCCTGTCGGCCGAACTGGCCGCCGACGGCATCCGGGTCAACTCCGTCTGCCTGGGCCTCGTCGACACCGGCCAGTGGGCCCGCCGCCACGCCGCCGCGGAGTCCGGCATGACGTACGAGGACTGGCAGGCGGAACTGGCCGCCGACCGGGGAGTCGCCCTGGGCCGCCTCGGCCGGGCGGACGAGGTCGCGTACGCGGTCGTCGCGCTGCTCTCGCCCCGCGCCTCGTACATCACCGGCACCAGCATCGACGTCTGCGGCGGAATCGGCCGCTCCATCCTCTGAGGAGACACCATGCGTTACGACAACGGAGGCGATCTCCTCGTCGCCGTCCTGCGGGAACTCGGCATCGACACCGTCTTCGGCATCGTCAGTGTCCACAACCTGCCGCTCGTCGAGGCCGTCGACCGGGAACTGCGCTTCGTTCCCGTGCGGCACGAGGCGTCCGCCGTGAACGCCGCCGACGCCTACGGGCGTGCCCGCGGCGCCCTCGGCTGCGCGCTCACCTCGACCGGCACCGGCGCGGGCAACGCCGCCGGATCGCTGATCGAGTCCCTCAGCGCGGGCAGCTCGGTGCTGCACGTCACCGGGCAGGTGGAGAGCGAATTCCTGGGCAGCGGCCGGGGCTTCATCCACGAGACGAAGGACCAGCTCGGCATGTTGACCGCCGTCTCGGCGTACGCCGCGAGCGTGCCGGACGCGGAGCAGGCGGGCCGCATCCTGCGCGAGGCGGCCCGCAGCGCGCTGGCGGCGCCGGGCGGCCCGGCGAGCGTCGAGTGGCCGGTCGACCTCCAGTACGCGGCGCAGACCGACGAGCCCGCCGAGCTCCCCGCGTCCGCCGTCCCCGCCCCCACGGAGGGCGAACTGGCGTCCGCGGGCGCCCTCCTGGCTTCCGCCCGCCGTCCGCTGGTCTGGGCCGGCGGAGGCGTCGCGACGGCGCGTACGGAACTCGCCGCCCTCCTCGCGGCGACCGGGGCGGGACTGATCACGTCCAACTCCGGCCGTGGCGCGGTACCCGAGGACCACGAGCAGGTCATCGGCAACTTCGCCACCACCGCGGCCGTGCGCGCCCTGCTCGACGACGCGGACCTGCTGGTCACGGTCGGCACGCACTTCCGCTCCAACGAGACCGCCGACTACACGCTGCGGCTCCCGGCGGCGCACCTCCAGATCGACATCGACGCCGCCGCGCTCGGCCGCGTGTACCCGGTCCACCACGCCCTGCACGGTGACGCGTCGGCCACGCTGACCGCTCTGCTGCCGCACGCACGGCCCGCCGAGACCGGCTGGAGCGAGCGCGTCGCGGCCGTACGTACCGAGGTACGGGCAGACCTGCACGACGGCATCGGTCCGCAGGCCGCGATCTGCGACGCGATCCGGGCCGTGCTCCCCCGTGAGGCGGTCGTCGCACGGGACGTCACCATCCCCTCCAGCAGCTGGGGCAACCGCCTGCTGGAGATGTACGACCCCCGGGACAACGTCTTCCCCCGTGGCGGCGGCATCGGACAGGGGCTCGGCATGGGCATCGGCGCGGCGCTCGCCCGGCCGGACGCGCCCACCGTCGTGCTCGCCGGCGACGGCGGTCTCGCCGTACACCTCGGCGAACTCCTCACCGTCGCCCAGGAACGGCCCCGCCTCACGCTGATCGTCTTCAACGACGGCGGCTACGGGGTGCTGCGCAACATGCAGGACCGCTACAGCGAGCGCCGCTCCGGCGTGGACCTGGTCACCCCGGACTTCGAGCTGCTGGCACGCGCCTGCGGACTGCCGTACCTGCGGATCTCCGCGGAGGAACACGCGGCTCCCGTCATCGGCCAGGCGGTCGGCTCCGCCGGGCCGGTCCTCGTCGAGGTCGACCTCGCGGCGCTCGGCCCGATGAAGAACCCGTTCACCCCGCCCGTGCGGATCCCCGGCCAGTAGGCCCTTCCCGCACGCCCTTCCCGTAAGACAGTCAGGAGGCAGCAGGTCATGAGTGAGAACTCCCTGCGGCTGGTCGTCCACCGCATGACATGGGAGGCGGAAGGTGTCCTCTCCGTCGAGCTGGTCCATCCGGACGGCAAGCCGCTGCCGGCATGGACGCCGGGAGCCCATCTCGATGTCCAGGTGGGCGGCCACACACGGCAGTACAGCCTGTGCGGCGACCCGCAGTCCGCCGGCGTCTACCGGATCGGCGTGCTGAACGAGCCCGCCTCGCGCGGCGGTTCCCGCCATGTGCACACCGTGCTCCGCCCCGGCCAGCAGGTCACCGTCTCGGAGCCGCGCAACCACTTCGCCCTGGAGGACGCCGAGGGCTACGTCTTCGTCGCAGGCGGCATCGGTATCACGCCGTTGCTGGCCATGGCCAGGGAGGCGTCCCGCCGCGGCGCCGCATGGCGGCTGGTGTACGGCGGCCGCACCCGCGGCTCGATGGCGTTCACCGGCGAACTCGCGGCGCTGGACGGCGACGTCGTCGTCGTACCGCAGGACGAGCACGGTCACATCGACCTGGACGCCGCTCTTGCCGGGCTGCCCGGGGACACCCTGGTGTACGCCTGCGGCCCCGAGCCGCTGCTGACCGCCGTCGAGCAGCGCTGCCCGGCGCAGCGGCTGCGGCTGGAGCGCTTCGCGGCCCCGGTGGTGGAGCGTACGGGAGACGACGCGGGGTTCGAGGTCGAGTGCCGTGCCTCCGGGGTGACGCTCGACGTCGGCGCCGGCACATCGATACTCGAGGCCGCGGAGGCCGCCGGGCTGGACGTGCGGAGCTCGTGCCGGGACGGCATCTGCGGCTCCTGCGAGACCCGGGTGCTCGACGGCGCCCCGGACCACCGCGACTTCCTGCTCAGCGAGGCCGAGCACACCGCGAACGCCACGATGATGATCTGCGTCTCGCGGTGCGCGTCCGCCCGGCTCGTCCTCGACCTGTGACCCCTCCCCCCTCCCCCTTGCTCCCTCCCGTACTGGAGACACCGTGACCGACACCTGGCCGTACCTGGAAGTCCACCAGAGCCGTACGCACGAGCCGAGCCCGTACGCCTGCAAGCTGGCCGCCACGCTCGAGGAGGTCTACACGGACGAGGGCCACGAACTGGCCGACGTCGTACGCGGGCTGAACGCCCGCCGGGTCCACGCCCCCGACGGGCAGCCGTGGACCGAGCAGTCCTTCCGTGCCGAGATGCACCGACTGGGAGCCTGACCATGACGCTGTCGACCACCGCATCCGCGGACCACATCTACGCCAACGGCCTGCGCAACCAGTGGCACGCCGTCGTCCCCTCGCACTTCGTCGCCCCCGGCGCCATGCGCAAGGTCACCGCGCTCGGCGAGCAGTGGCTCCTCTTCCGCCGCTCCGACGGCACCCTCTCAATGCTGGCCGACCGGTGCCCGCACCGCGGCGCGCCGCTTTCCCTCGGCAAGCACCTGGGCGACCGTGTCGCGTGCTGGTACCACGGCGTCGAGGTGGAGACGGACGGCACGGTCTCGTCCGTGCCGGGGCTGCCGGGCTGCAACCTGGAGGGCAAGAAACTGGTGACTTCGCTGCCGGTGCGGGAGGTCGCGGGCGCGGTGCTCGCGTACTTCGGCGACGAGGAGCACCCCGAGCCGGTGCCGCTGACCCTGCCCGAGCCGCTCACCGACCCGCGGACGGACGCGTTCCTGTGCTACGCGGAGTGGAACGTGCCGTGGCGGTACGCGGTGGAGAACCTCCTCGACCCGATGCACGGGGCCTTCCTGCACCACGAGTCGCACACGATGTCCGACGGCGACACCACCGCCAAGTTCCGCATCCGCGAGACCGACCGCGGCTACTTCTTCGAGAAGACCGACCAGCGGGGCGTGAACTTCGACTGGGTGGAGCTGTGCCGCACCGGTGTGGACTGGGTGGACCTGTCCATCCCGTACCCGCCCTCCGCGGGCCCCGGCGGCCCGTTCGGCATCGTCGGGATGGTCTGCCCGGTGGACGCGCACAGAACCGGGGTCTTCTTCTGGCGGTACCGCAAGGTCCAGGACTGGCAGCGCGACTCCTGGCGCTTCCTGTACAAGACGCTGATCGAGAAGAGGCACTGGGACGTCCTCGAACAGGACCGCGTCATGCTGGAGGCCATGCCCGCGGACGCCGACCAGCGGGAGAACCTCTACCAGCACGACCTCGGTGTGGTGCGGCTGCGCCGGCTGTACCGGGCCGCGGCCGAAGCCCGGTCGTGAGGGCGGGGGACCGGTGCCGGAGGCGCTGGGGCTGAGCACCGCCGAGTCGCGCGGACGGTTGCGGCGCCGCGTCCGCGGGGAGGCACCGCGGTCCGCCCCGCGCACACTGGCCCGGTGCGGCGTGAGCCGTCCCGGGCCAGTGTGCGCGGGGTCCCTTCTACTGCGTCACTCCCACGGCGCGGATGATCTCCTGCTGCACCGAACCGCCCCGGTCGTCGGCCGCCGAGGCCCGCAGCGAGATGTACTCCGCGTCATGCGGCACCCGGACCGAGCCCGCCCAGGCCGCGGGCTTGCCGCGTACGCCGTCGAGTCCGACCCTGGTCCACGTCCCGCCGTCGTCGTAGGACACCTCCAGCGTGCCGCCGCCGATCTTCCCGGTGCCTTCCGCCTTCCTGACGTACTCGGAGAAGATCCCTAGCTCCAGCCGCTTGCCCGCCCGCACGTCGCCGGTCAGGCCGGTGTCCACGTCGAAGCCGAGGTTGAGCAGCGGCAGGACGGTGAGCCGGCCGGCGGGGGTCTCCTTGGAGCGGAACGTCCACTCCGCGTGGCCCCTGGTGGACAACCGCCAGCGGTCCGGGTCCAGGGTGGTGTCGGTGACGACTCTGTACGTCTGCTCGGCGGGGTCCGCGTCCCAGGCGTACGCCCCGGAACCCGTCTTGCGGTCGACCAGCTCGCCGCCCGCGTACACCTCGGTGGACTGGGTCATCGAGTCGTCGCTCCACACGTCGCCGAAGCCGGTGTGGTCCGGCCCCGAGTCGCCCCAGCCCGGTGTGTTGAACATCAGGTTGTTTCCGCTGCGCTGCTGGCCCCAGCCGAGACCGGTGCCGAGCCACGGGTGCAGGACGGGCTTGAACCAGTTGAGCTCGGAGCGGACGCCGCCCCGGTAGGCCGGGGTACCGCTGCGCTGTTCGATCGCGCCGGGGCCGTTGGTGACCGACTCGTGCCAGCGCTGGCCGGAGCCGGTGCTGACGTAGTCGGTGCGCTCGGCGGGGAACGCGGCCTTCTCCTGGAAGCCGAACCCGACGGGGAAGGTGTCGGTGACCGAGTAGCGGAAGTCGCTGCCGTCGGCCGCCTTCGCGGCGTGGAATTCCGTGTCCAGTACGGCCAGTTCGCGCTTTCCGGGCCGGTACGTCAGATCCTCGTCCGGCACCGATCCCGGGTGGCCCTCCGACAGGTCGTACACATACGGCGTGTACTGCGTGCCGGTCAGCTCCACCCGCCGGTCGCGGCGGGCGGCCTCGGTCAGGCGGGCGCCGTCGGCCGCGTCGACCGTCGCGACGTGCAGCGGCCGGTCCTCGTACGCCTCGGTGCCGAACCACTCCATCAGCCTGCCCGGCTCGTCGTCGGTGACGAACAGGGCCTCGGCGCCCGCGTCCTGCGCGTTCTGGGCGAGCCGCGCCGGGCTGACCGCGCCGGTGTGGCGTACGACGACGGCCTTGCCGCGGACGTTCTTGTCCGCGTACTCGGCCGGGCTGCCGGCGCCCGCGTCCACGATGTCCAGGCGCTGCTTCCCGTCGAGTACGGCCGTGCCGGCCTGCACACGGGTTCCGCCGAGCCGGTGGCCCCCCGCCGTGACGTCCAGCATCGGCTTGCCGAGCCGCCAGACGGTCCGGTACTCGAACGTGCCGGTGGCCGGCTCGCGGGTGGGCGCGGCGAAGACGCTGTCGTACGTGGGCGGCACCTGCACCACTCCGCCGTACGACGCCCCGCCCGCCTCGCGGCTGAACTCCATCAGCACCTGACGGGTCTCGGTACGGCGGTCGACCGCGGCCCGTACCTCCCTCAGCTTCCGGCCGTCCAGGGTGATCTCCCGGTCGCGGTCCAGGACGATCTCGGGGTCGGTCAGGAAGCCGAGGCCCAGGGAGTCCTTGCCGCCCGCGCCGCGCACGTCGAGGAAGGTGTCGACGGTGTACGTGCCGGGGGGCAGCCGCAGTTCCACGGTGCCCGATTCCCCGACGGTGGCCGGGAAGGGGTCGTGTCCGGCGGCGAGGCGCTGGACACCGAGCCAGGCCGGGGCCGGAGCGCCGTCGCGGTCCTTGACGTGGACGGTGAGGCTGTAGCGCTCTTCCTCCTTCACCATGCCGACGGCCGTGTGGGCGACGGCCCGGCCGGCGCTGGTGGCGACGATCCGGCCGGAGACGTTGCCGACGGGCGCGCCGCTGCCGTCGCCGGTGACGGTGGTCCGCGCGGAGCCGTTCGCGGGCACGGTGAGGGTGGAGTCCGCGAGGGTGGCGACGCCCTCGGGCGTGCCCTCGACGGACAGGTCCAGGGTGACCGGCCGGTCGGAGGAGTTGGTGTAGGTCACCGTGCGGGTGACGGGCTCGTTCTCCTCGTACGGCCAGCCGTGGAAGCCGAGATCGGCGCTGCCGGTGGCGGTGAGGGCCGCGTCCACGGCGGCGGGCACGTCGACCCGGCCGGCGCCGAGCGTGTACGCGGACGCCGTGAGGTGCGCGGACGTGCTCATCAGCGCGTCCTTGAGCTGCTGCCCCGTCCAGTCGGGGTGCTTCTGCGCCAGCAGGGCCGCCACGCCGGCGACGTGCGGGGTCGCCATCGACGTACCGCTCATGGCCGTGTACGGGCCCTCACCGCCGCTGAGCCGCGAGCGTGCGGCGAGGATGCCGACGCCGGGAGCGGACAGGTCCGGCTTGAGGGCGTTGTCGCCGGTGCGCGGGCCGCGGCTGGTGAAGTACGCCGCCTCGTCGGCGGAATCGACCGCGCCGACGGTCAGCGCGGAGTCGGCGGAGCCGGGCGAGCCGATGGTGCCGGGGGCGCCGGAGTTGCCCGCGGCGACGACGAACAGGGCGCCGGTGTCCTTGGAGAGGGTGTTGACGGCCTGTGCCATCGGGTCGGTGCCGTCGGTGCCCTCCTGGGAGCCGAGGCTCATGGAGACGATTTTCGCGTCGACGTCCTTCGCCGCCCACTCCATACCGGCGATGATCTGCGACTCCGAGCCGGAGCCCTCGTCGCTGAGCACCTTGCCCACGGCGAGGTCCGCGTCGGGCGCGACGCCCTTCTCCTTGCCGTCCGACGCCGCGCCGCTGCCTCCGACGGTGGAGGAGACGTGTGTGCCGTGACCGTTGCGGTCGGCGACTTCCTCGCCCTCGATGAAGCTCTTGGACGCGCTGATCCGCCCCTGGAGGTCGGGGTGCTGCGCGTCCACACCGGTGTCGAGGACCGCGACCTTGACGCCCTTGCCGGTGAGTCCCGCGTCCCATGCCTCGGGGGTGCCGATCTGGGCGTTGCTGTCGGCCATGGCCGCCTCGACCCGGCCGTCGAGCCAGATCTTGCGCACCCCGGCCGAGAAGGCGCCGCGGCTGCCCGCGCCGTCGGCGACCGTACGCCAGAACTCCCTCGACTTCACCGCGTCGACGGCGGCGCCGCCGATGCTCGGCAGGGCCCGGACCCGCTCGGCGCCGTGCGGTGTGGAGCGGCTCTTTCCGTCGTAGGTGACGATCAGCGGCAGGCCGCCGGCGGACCGGTCGTCGAGCCTCTGCTCGATCAGCGCGCTGACGTCGAAGAGCCGCTGGTCGAGGAGCCCGGTACGGAGGTAGGGGCGTGCCTCGTCGGGCACGACGGTGATCCGGCTGCCGGTGACCCGGCTGCGGACCGCCCCGGTGGCGCCCTCGGGGCGCTCCACGGCGACGCTCTTCTTCCCGCCCCCGAGATCGGTGACGGTCACCTTGTCGCCGGTGATCAGGGTGACCGTATGCGCGGCTCGGGCCACTGGGGACCGGGGTGCCGCGGCGGCTTCACGGCCGGCGCCGCCCGTACCGCCTGCGGCAGCGGCCTGTGCGGTGGGAAGCAGTACGAGCGAGAGCCCGGCTGCCACCATCCGGGCTCCACGTCTCACGGGAGCTCTCGTCATCTGTCTCTCCTCGTGCGCCCGGTGGTGGGATGTCTCCGGGTGCTGCGAAGAGTCTCGGGGCTGACAAGTTGCTTGGGGACACCATCACTTGGCGGATAACCGACATGGCGGGGAACCGCCACTGCCACCGTTACGGACATGTCGCGCAACGGCCGGCCGCCCGGACCTCCATGACGTGTCAGCGGCGCTCTGTTCGCGTCCTCGGCATGGCCGCCGCGGTGTTCCGGCCGTCGTCACACCGGCCGCACCGTGATCACCCCACTGCGGCCGACGCCTCCGAGCGGGCGAAGGCGAGGATCTCGGGGACCGCCTCGCGCAGGGTCCCGAAGTGACGGTGCACGCCGGCCACCGCGACCGCGGCGTTGACCCCCCGCACCGTCATACCGGCCCGCAGCCCCGCCTCGACTCCGGAGGGAGCGCCCTCGATGACCAGGCAGTCCCGGGGTTCAGCGCCCAGCCGCTCGGCGGCCAGCAGGCAGGGCGTCCAGCAGCTCCGGCGCACCGTCGAAGGCCGTACAGACGCCGGACCGGACGTCCTCGTCCTCCAGTTCGTGCAGCGCCGTCAGGCACTCCGCTGGATCCCGGTCCGGAGCCACCTGCGCGAAGGTCTCCGTCGGGCGCGTCCACAGCGCCACCCGATGGACCTCGTCCGCGTCCAGCCGGTGTCGCTCCGCCCACATTTCCCAGACCCTGCGCTGGTTGACCACGGCGTCGATCAACGTACCGTCGACATCGAACAGGACGTACTTCCTGGGGCCGGGCCGCACCAGGTCACCGGTCACGTCGTGGTCGTGCCAGACGCGCAGTGGAGAGGAGCGAGCACATGCACCCCCGCCGGAAGCCGCCGCCGGGCGCCGTGGCCCACCAGGACCGACAACGCGCGAAACAGTATCCGACCTGCAAAGTCATTACTCAGGGCCTGCCTGACAATCTTGATCGGAGATACCGTTGAGAATGCTCATCAACGTGGCAGAGACGGTCGTCGCGGATGCGTTGCGCGGAATGGCCGCCGCGCACCCCCAGCTCACGGTCGATGTGGAGAACCGTGTCGTCGTACGGCGCGACGCGCCCGTCGCGGACAAAGTGGGCCTCGTGTCGGGCGGGGGCAGCGGGCACGAACCGCTGCACGGGGGATTCGTCGGGCCCGGGATGCTGTCCGCCGCCTGTCCCGGCGAGGTGTTCACGTCGCCCGTTCCCGACCAGATGGTGCGGGCCGCGGCCGCGGTCGACAGCGGGCAGGGGGTGCTGTTCGTCGTCAAGAACTACACCGGCGACGTGCTCAACTTCGACATGGCCGCCGAGCTGGCGGAGGACGAGGGCGTCCAGGTCGCCAAGGTCGTCGTCGATGACGACGTCGCCGTGACCGACAGCCTCTTCACGGCGGGCCGGCGCGGTACGGGCGCGACGCTCTTCGTCGAGAAGATCGCGGGCGCCGCCGCCGAGGAGGGCGCACCGCTGGACCGGGTGGCGGCCGTCGCGCGGCAGGTCAACGAGTCCTCCCGGAGTTTCGGGGTCGCCCTCAGCGCCGTCACCACGCCCGCGAAGGGGTCCCCGACCTTCGATCTGCCGCCCGGCGAGCTCGAGTTGGGCATCGGCATTCACGGTGAGCCGGGCCGGGAGCGGCGGCCGATGATGACCTCGGGCGAGATCGCGGACTTCGTGGTCGACGCGGTGCTGGAGGACCTGCGGCCGACGCGGCCCGTGCTCGTACTCGTCAACGGGATGGGCGCCACTCCGCTGCTGGAGCTGTACGGCTTCAACGCCGAGGTGCAGCGCGTGCTGGCCGGGCGGGGTGTCACCGTGGCCCGCACGCTCGTCGGGAACTACGTCACCTCGCTGGACATGGCGGGCTGCTCGGTGACGCTCTGCCAGGTGGACGAGGAACTGCTGCGCCTGTGGGACGCGCCGGTCGAGACCGCCGCGCTGCGCTGGGGGCGCTGAGACGTACGCATGGAACACGTGACCATCGAACGATCGCGAGAAGGAGACCTTGTGCTGGTGCTCGACGCCGAATTCTTCCGTCGCTGGATGTCCGCCGCGGCGGCCGCCGTGGACCGCGAGGCCGGCCGCCTCACCGAACTGGACTCGGCCATCGGCGACGCCGATCACGGCAGCAACCTGCAACGCGGCTTCGCGGCCGTCGCCGCCGCGCTGGACAAGGAACAGCCCGCCGCGCCCGGTGCCGTACTGGCGCTCACGGGGCGGCAGTTGATCTCGACCGTCGGCGGGGCGTCCGGGCCGTTGTACGGGACGCTGTTGCGGCGTACGGGCAAGGCGCTCGGCGACGAGGCCGAGGTGACGCCCGGGCAGCTCGCCGAGGCGCTGCGTGCGGGCGTCGACGCGGTGGCGCAGCTGGGCGGGGCGAAGGCCGGGGACAAGACGATGCTGGACGCGCTGATCCCGGCGGTCGGCGCGCTCGGCGAGTCGCTGTCGTTCGGCGCGGCGCGGACGGCGGCGGACGAGGGGGCGCTCGCGACCGTACCGATGCAGGCGCGCAAGGGCAGGGCGAGTTATCTGGGGGAACGGAGCATCGGGCACCAGGACCCGGGCGCGACGTCGTCGGCGCTGCTGATCGGCGCGCTCGCCGACACGGCCGATTCCGCGGAGGGGGCCGCGTGAGCGGGGAGAACGGGGCGAGTGGGAAGAGGCCGGTCGGGGTCGTGCTCGTCTCGCACAGCGCGTCGGTCGCGGCGTCCGTCGCCGAGTTGGCGAAGGGACTCGCGGGAGGCAAGGACACCGCGCCGGTGGCGGCCGCGGGCGGTACGCCCGACGGAGGGCTCGGCACCAGTTCGGAGCTGATCGCGGAGGCGGCCAGGTCGGTCGACGGCGGCGCGGGCGTCGCCGTGCTGGTCGACCTGGGCAGTGCGGTGCTCACCGTGAAGGCGCTGCTGGCCGAGGGCGACGAACTGCCGGACGGGACACGGCTGGTGGACGCGCCGTTCGTGGAGGGTGCGGTGGCCGCGGTGGTCACCGCGTCCGCGGGCGCGGATCTGGACGCGGTGGAGGCGGCGGCCGGGGAGGCGTACGACTACCGCAAGGTGTGAGGGAGGGGGAGGCACCCGGGGCCGGGGAAAACCCGCCCCGGGCGCCGCCCCTGGGGCGAAACTACCGTCCCGTGTCGCAGGTCATGCGCTGTCCGCGGCCGACGCCGCGATACGGACTTCGGCCCGCTGTGTCGTGCCGTTGACCGTCGCCGCGAGAGCGACCGTGCCCGGCCGCAGCGCCGTCAGGGTTCCCGTGGCCGGGTCGAAGGCCGCCGTGTGGCGGGGGCGGGCGTCCTTCGCGGACCCGATGTGGAGATCCGGGGAGCCCGTCCAGTCCGCGCTCAGCGGGAAGGCGACCGGGACCCGGCGCGAGCCCTGGATGACGGCCGCCGCCACGGCCGCGCTGCGGCCGGGGGCCAGTACGGAGGGCGCGTCGAGTGCCAGGGCGTCCACGTGGGCGCGGGTCTGGACCGACATCCAGTCGGGGCCGCCCGCCCAGGGGCGCTTCCGGGCCGCCTCCTGTCCGGCGCGTGAGACCTTGTCGACGCCCACCAGCGACCAGCCGGTGAAGCCGCCCTCGTCCGGCGGCCCCGCCGGCGCCTTGCCGGAGTTGCCGTTGACCAGGTACGGGACCCCGTCGACGTGCGCGGCGTGGAAGACCCCCACGTGGCTGCCGATGAGGCTCGCGCCCTTCCCGGTCGTACGCCGGAATTCGGACAGCCATCCCTCGATCAGCGCCGCCTCCTTGCGGTCGCCCAGCTGGCTGGCCTTCTGCACGGTCGGGTCGCGCGGCGGGACGTGTTCCACCAGGACGACCGAGCTGATCCGCTCGTCCTTCGCCGCCGCTTCGAGTTGCGCGCGCAGGTTCTTGATCTGCGCGAAGCCGCCGCCCCGCAGGCTCAGGCTCGACGTGTCGAGGGTGACGAAGCGGGTGCCTTCGTGGTCGAACGTCCGGTGGGCCGGGCCGAACTCGGCGACGAAGTTGTCGATCTTCCCGCCCATCACCTCGTGGTTGCCGGGGACGTAGTACCAGGGCAGGGCGTCGCCCAGTTCCTCCGTCAGGACGCGGCGGGCGAAGGCGAGGTCGGCCGGTGAGCCCTCGTCGACGAGGTCGCCGTTGACGACCAGGAAGTCCGGCTTCGCCGCCTTGATCTCGCGCAGCGTACGGCGCGCCTGCGCCACGATGGCGCTGTCCGGGGCGCGGGCGACGAACTGGGCGTCGGACATCACCGCGAACTGCCAGTCCCGGCCCTGCGTTTCGGCCGCGGAGTCGACGAGCGGGTCGGCCGGGACGGGCTGCTCGGGCAGGTCGACCGTGGGCGGCACCTGTGCCGTCAGCGTGTCGATGACGATCTCGCCCGTGTACTGCTTGGCGGCCGCCGTCTCGGCCAGGTAGAACCGGTGCACCCTCAGCGGCGTCGCCGCCCCCGGCGGTACGGCGAAGGTGACCTGCCGCCAGCCGGTCCAGGTGAGGAACGGGCCGCGCAGCAACTGGTCGGAGCCGGCCGCGTCCTTGAGGTGCAGCGTCGGCCAGGCCCCCTTGCCGTCACTCTTGACCCACATCGTGAAGGACTGGGGCCGGCCGGCCACGGTGACCGGCTGCGGCGGGTTGGCGTAGGCGGCGCGGGTCGCCGTCGACTGCGTGAAGTCGTACGTGAGCTTCAGCCCGGTGCCGGTGTGGCCTTCGGGGGCCGCCGCGACCGAGCCGCTCGCGCGGGCCTGGGCGAAGGTCCAGGACGCGGCGTCGTCGAACGCGGACACCGCCTGCTCGGCCAGGCCGACGCTGACGGCCAGTTCGGTGACGACGCCTCCCGCGGCGGCCTTGATCCGGCCCGCGGCGCCGCTGCCGGTGTGCGACGTGACGGTGAAGCTGCCCCGGCCGTCGTCACGGACGTCGAAGAGCGAACGGTCGTAGTCGAGCGTCACGTCACGCGGTTCCACCGGGGCGCTGGTGCCGTGGGCGTCGTACCCGACGATGCCGAACGTGCCGCTCGCCTCCCCGTCCGCCAGCCCCACGCGCCGCGTGGTCGGCTCGATGCGGGCGAGGTCGTCGAGGACGGTCAGCCGCATGCCGCCTTCGGCGGGGCCCCGGTGCGCGCGCACCTGTACGGTGCCGCTGCGGCGCGCCGTGAACAGCCCGTCGTCGTCGACCTGGCCCACGGACGCGCGGGCGCTGTGCCAGCGCGGTTCTCCGTCCGCCGGGCCGTACGTCTCGTCGTGACCGGCGGCGGTGAGCCGGCGCGTCAGGCCGGGGAAGACCCGTTCGGGGTGGCCGCCCACGACGGGGTCCGCGGTGGGCGCGCTGCCGGCCGGCGTACGCGTCTCGACCCAGTAGCCGCGCAGGTGTCCGCTGCCGTCGGGGGCGGTGAGGGCGAGGCCGTTGGGTACGGTGCGTTCGCTGCCGTCGGACGGGCTGTTCTCCACCTGGAGCGCGTCGCTGCCGGGTTCGCGCGCGATCAGGGTCGACGAGCCGCCGCCGTCGAGGTTCAGCGCGCTGTGCGATCCGGCGCGCTTCATCATCAGGGCGAGCTCGGTGAGGGTGACGCCGCCGCTGTCGGCCTGGCGGCCGTCGACGGTGATCACCTGCATCTCGCTGCCGTCCTTGGAGAAGCCGACGGCCGTGCGGGGCGCGGCGGCGTTGTTGCCCTGGCCGTCGTGGTTCTGCGGTACGCCGTCCACGACGAGCAGTTCGCGGCCGCCGACGGCGGTGCGCGGCACGGGCCCGCTGTCGGTGCGCGCCCGGTACTCCGTCTCCACCGGGTCGCCCGGTTCGAGCGCCTCGACGGCCGCCGCCCCGGCCTCACGGCCGACGAGGACCGTGGTGCCCTCGGGGATGGGCCCGGTGCCGGGCCGGTCCGTCACCTCGACGACCTTTCCGTCCCGTACGACCGCTTCGGCGACGGGAGTCGCGGCGTCCACCGTCAGGGCGCGGTCGGCCGTGCCCCAGCCGGAGGTGTACGCCCCCACTCCCCCGGCCGGCACGTTGGCCGCGTTGTACGACGCCAGGGGGTGTGTCCCGGCGGGCAGGGTGAGGGTTCCCTCGAAGTACAGCCGGAGGACGCGGCCCGCGCTCCCGGGGCCGATGCCGACGGCCCGGTTGGTGCCCGGGGCCGGGGAGTGGACAGTCCTGCCGTCCTTGATGCCGGGGCCCTGCGGAGCGCCGGTCTGGTTGATGTCGAAGAAGTCCGCGTTGAGGGCGGCGACGGTGCGGCGGCCCGCGCCCGGGTCGTGCGCGGCGGCGAGTTCGGAGACCGAACGGCGGTCGGAGACCTTGCCGGAGTGGAGGTAGTCGGCGCGTACGCCGCTGCCGTCGAGGTCGACGGAGAGCGTGTCGACGCGAAGCCACTTGTCGGATTCGAGGCGGTCGTACGAACCGAGGCGGACGCCCGGGGCGACGGGGCGGGCGCTGCGGGCGGTCTCGATGCCGTCGCCGTCGACGACGGATCTGGGGCTGCCGGCCGGGGTGCTCGCGGGCGGCGGCGCGACGGGCCGGAGGATTTCCGCGGAGTTGCGGGGGCGGGGGTCGGGGGTCGTATCGGCGGCCGCGGGGGCGATCGCCCCGGCGGTCAGCGCGGTCACCGTCGCGAGGAGCACGACGGGCCGTCCGAGGGTGCCGAATGTGCCAAGGCCCATAAATCCTCCTGGGAAGTGGTCGGTTGAACGGGCACTGCACGCTGCCGCCACAGCATTGCCGCGCGTACACCGACCTACCAGGGGTCGACGGGGACCTCGTGGAGAACATGCGGTACCGACGGGGTGACGAGGGATCGGATCCGCGCCACCGGCCGGAAGGCGCGGGGAACCGTCGGGCGCGGTGTGCGGTCACCCGGTGACCACCGAGGCGGCAACGCCTGGCCCGGGGCGCCGGCGGACCCGTGGGCCTCCGGGCGTGGCGCCGGCCGGCGCCGCCGCGCTCGTCGTCGACGCGGCCGGGTACACGCGCACCTCGGTCGCCCTGCGCGACGCCCCCGCGACGGTGGACGCGCTGGTCGTCGGGGAGCGCCTCACCCGCATCCAGCGGCGCGAGCCGTACCGGCACCGGTCCCGCGTGGCGGAGGTCTGCGACGCGACGATCTGCGGCGCCGGGGTCCACGGGCCGGCGCGTGCCACGCCCATCGGCATGGCACGCCACCCGGACCTCCCCCTCCCCGCCGCACCGCCGCACCCAGGGCTCCGGGCCGCCGGTGTGGTCCACCGGCCGCTCGGCACGGAGCTGCTGGGCGAGGCGCGCGCCCCGGGGAGGCGCACCCTGGATGGTGGCGGCATGGCCGTCTTCCAGGCCGCGCACGCCTTCCGGCTGTCCACCGGACGTGAGCCCGGCCCGGCCGGGATGCCCGCCCCCCCCCAAGGCCGACCTCGTCGCCGTCCAGGCAGGAGCCCCTCATGCGCAAGTCCATCGCCACCGTCTCCGTCGGCGGCTGTCTGACCGAGAAGCTGGAGGCCGTCGCCCGGGCCGGGTTCGACGGCGTGGAAATCTTCGAGAACGACCTGCTCGGCTGCCCGCTGCCGCCCGAGCGGATCCGCGAGCGAGCCGAAGGGCTGGGGCTGGGGATCGACCTCTACCAGCCCTTCCGCGACTTCGAGGCGGTCGCCCCCGACCGGCTCGCGGACAATCTGCGGCGGGCCGAGCACAAGTTCCGGGTGATGGAGCGGCTCGGCGCCGGCACACTGCTGGTCTGTTCGAACGTCTCCCCCGGCGCCGTCGACGACGACGCGCTCGCCGCCGAGCAGCTGCGCCTGCTCGCCGAACGGGCGGCCGGGCACGGCATCAGGATCGCGTACGAGGCGCTGGCCTGGGGCCGGCACGTCGACACGTATCCGCACGCCTGGCGGATCGTGCGGATGGCCGGCCGTCCGAACCTGGGCATCTGTCTGGACAGCTTCCACATCCTGTCGCGCGGTTCGGACCCCGGCAGCATCGAGGCCATCCCCGGCGACAAGATCTTCTTCCTCCAGCTCGCCGACGCCCCACTGCTCGCCATGGACGTACTCCGGTGGAGCCGCCACTACCGCTGCTTCCCCGGGCAGGGCGGTTTCGACCTCGCCGGGCTGCTCGCCCACGTCCTGCGCACCGGCTACGCGGGCCCGCTGTCACTGGAGATCTTCAACGACGGCTTCCGGCAGGCGGACACCGGGCGGACGGCCGTCGACGCCATGCGGTCCCTGATCGCGCTGGAGGAGTCCGTCGCCCAGGTGCTCGGCACCGGCTCGCCCCTCCCCCGCCCCGTGCAGCCCGACGGCTTCGCCTTCGCCGAGCTGGCCACCCGTGACCACCACCGCCTCGGCGGGCTGCTCGGTGCGCTGGGATTCGCCCGTACGGGACAGCACGCGACCAAGCCGGTCGAGCTGTGGGAGCAGGGCCGGGCCAGGATCCTGCTCGACCGCACCCATCCCGACAGCCCCGTCGACACCTCCCTGGTGGCCATCGGCCTGGAGTTCCCGGACCCCGCGCTCTGCGTCGCGCGCGCCGAGTCCCTGCTCTCGCCCGTACTCCCCCGCCACCACGCCCCCGACGAGGCGCCGCTCGACGCCGTCGCGGCGCCGGACGGCACCGAACTGTTCTTCTGCGACGCCGGGCAGCCGGCCTGGCGCGAGGACTTCGATCCGGCGACGCCGCCCGCGGGCCACATCAGCCGCATCGACCACGTGGCGCTGAGCCATCCGTGGGACCAGTTCGACGAGGCGGCCCTGTTCTACCGTTCGGTCCTCGGCCTGCGGCCGCACGAGAGCGTCGAAGTGGCCGATCCGTACGGTCTGCTGCGCAGCCGCGCCATGTCCGACGCCACCGGCACGGTCCGCCTCGTGCTCGACATCGCGCACGTCGGCGCGCGGGACCTGCCGGGGCAGCACATCGCGCTGGCCGACGACGACATCGTCGCGACCGCGCGCCGGCTCCGGGCCCTGCCCGACGACGTACTGCTGCCCGTCCCCGACAACTACTACGACGACCTGCGGGCCCGCTTCGACCTGGGCGAGACGCGCCACCGGGAACTGCGCGAGCTCGGGCTGCTGTACGACAGGGCCGACGACGGCGGTGAGTTCCTGCACCTCTGCACCGTCACCGTCGGCCGGGTCTTCTTCGAGGTCGTGCAGCGCATCGGCGGCTACCGCGGTCTCGGCCTGGCCAACACCCCTGTGCGGCTCGCCGCCCAGCACGCCTTCGCGCCCGCCACCGCTCCGGACGGCGACCGGCCCGCGCCATGGGACGGGGCGTCAACCCGTCGGCCGGTGGAGCCCCATGACCTCGCGGCCGGCCCCACAGCTGGTGAGCACCGAGAACATCCGCCGGGCGGAGCGCATCCGCACGTCGCCGGCGGTCGCGAACCCCGGTACGCCCGCGCCCGGCCCGGCCAGCCGGATCCCGGAGGCGGGGCGCGCGGGCGGTGACTTCCTCCCCTCGGCCGACGCCATCGGCGTACACATGATGACCAGCGCGTTCCGTGTCTTCCACAGCGCCGCCCAGCACACCTTCGAGGCCCTCTTCGGCCGCGGCCTCACCGCCCCGAAGGGGCGCGCCGCCCGGGCACGTGACCGGACGGGCCGGTCACGGACCCGGGCCTAGCCGGGCGCCGTCGCCGGGTCGGGGTGCGGCGCGCCCAGGTAGGGGAAGTCGAGGAGCAGGTCGGTGTGCGGGCCGATGTGGTCGCCGGCGACCCTCCCGCCCGAGACCATGGCCAGCCGGGCGGAGGTGACGTCGTCGGTGAGCGTCCGGCCGTTGGGGTAGGCGGCGGGGAGGTCGCGGTCGAAACGCAGGATGTCCGGCAGCACCGTGAGCAGGACCTCCTCGGCGGCCTGGGCGTCGTAGCCGCCGGTGTGCCGGAGCACCTCCCGCCACGCGTCGTGGTACGTGTCCCAGTCGTGGACGGGCTCCCCCTCGTTGTACGCCTCCTTCGCCTCGTCCGCGTTGAAGTACGCCGTCAGGGAGGGGTGGGCGCCGCGGTCGACGGACTTGAGCCGGTCGTCCTGCCACAGGCTCACCCGTGCCCACACTCCGATGAGGGGGTCGGGGCACAGCTCGTCGCTCGGGACCTCCAGCACGATGGAGAGGACGTTCTTGTCGGCCCCCCAGTCCACCCCGGTCCACTGGAAGTCCTTGAGGATGCCGTCGAGGTCGGCGAAGAACGGATCGCTGCGCAGACCGGCGAAGAACAGGTAGGGCCCGGCCTCGGCCACGCGGGGCTCCACCCCGGAGGAGACCGGCACGTCGGTGAAGATCTGCTGCCCGCCGGGTTCGGGGATGCGGGCCAGCGCCCCCGTCGCCCAGTACACGGTCGCGGTCTGCTGCCCGTCGCGGGGCGGGGAGAAGACGAAGCTGAACGCCGCATCGGCCAGGTCGTCGCCGTCCACGTCGACATTGACGCGGTAGACCGCGTCCGGATGGAACGCCGCGCCCGCGGCCGGGGCCAGCGGGTGCACGTTCATGACCAGGACGGTGCGCTCGCCCGGCACCGTGAACACGAACAGGTCCGTCAGGTCCAGTCGCGCATCGTCCATGGGCGACCGCAGGTCCGGCCCGCTGAGGTGATGAGACATGTCTCCCACCCTCCGCCCCCGGCCCCTCCGGCGCACGGTGGCGCCCGCCATACGTGCGCGCGGTGTACGGCGGGGCGCCGCCCCCGTACGGTATGGGGCGCACCGTCCAGAACACGCATCTGGAGGACCGGGCCCATGACCGTACCCACGCACCGGCGGCCACGGCGCCGTCTCCTGCCCGCCGCGCTGGCGCTGGCCTCGGTGTCCTTCCTGCTCGCCTGGCTGATGCCCGCGTCGGACGCGGTCACGTCCTCGCAGGACGCCTGCCGCACCGTCGGCGACAGCATGCCGCGCGGCGACTGCGGGCCGTTCCGGCAGGTCTTCGCCGAGAACTTCAACGGGGACACGGTGCCGCTCGGATCGTTCAGCGACTGCGACCACCACGCGGACACGAAGGACGCGTACTGCGCCGGCCTGGAAGGCACCTACCGGGACGAGTGGTGGGCGTATCCGAGCGGCTGGCAGGACACCGCGACGTCCGGCGCCGACGGGAACTCCGTCCGGTCCGTCGGCGGTGCCTACCACCCGGAGGACACCGTCAGCGTCGGCCCCGCCGGCAACGGCGACGGCCGGATGAGCATCCGGATGTGGCGGCCCGAGGACGGCGGGCCCGTCCATGCCGCCGCGGTCGTCCCGAAGAAGCTGATGGAGCAGACGTACGGGAAGTTCAGCGAGCGGTTCCGGGTGGTGAAGGCCGCGCCCGGCTACAAGTCGGCGCACCTCTGGTACGGGGACGGGTGCGAGATCGACTATCCGGAGCAGAACTGGACCGACACGATCACGGCGTTCACCCACCCGTGCGACGGCGGCCGGCAGGACATGTTCGCCACCGGAGCCCGCTGGACGGACTGGCACACGACGTCCGTCGAGTGGACGCCGGACGAGATCCGCTACTACCTGGACGGCGCGCTCGTCGGGTCGAGCACGCGGGGCGTACCGTCCGGGCCGCTGTCCTGGATCCTGCAGAACGAGAGCGCGCTGTACGGACCGCCCGCCGCGCCCGGCTCGTCGGCGCAGCTCGACATCACCTGGGTCGCCGGTTACGCGTACGAGGGCGAGGGCGCCGCGCACGAGGACGAGGACGAGGACGAGCGGGAGGGTTACTGAGTCCGCGGGCGGTGCCGCGCCGCCCGCGTCCGGCTACGCCCCGGTGAGTTCGCGCACCGTGGCCATGTCGCTGAACGGAATCAGCCGCTCCCCGACGATCTGGTAGGGCTCGCTGCCCTTCCCCGCGATCAGCACGATGTCGTCCTGCCCGGTGACGGACAGCGCGTGGGCGATGGCGCTGCGGCGGTCGGCGTACCGTTCGAACGGTGTGCCGGTCGCCAGGAGACCGGGGGTGATCTGGTCCAGGATGTCCTCGGGATTCTCGTTCCTGGGGTTGTCCGAGGTCAGGACGCACAGGTCGGAGTGGGTCCCGGCGATCTCGCCCATCTCGGCGCGCTTGGTGGTGTCGCGGTCCCCGCCACAGCCGAAGACGGTGACGACCCGGCCCTTGGCGAAGTCGCGGATGGTGGTCAGGACCTTCTCCAGCGAGTCCGGGGAGTGCGCGTAGTCCACGATCACGGACGTGCCGCCCGGTGTCTCGAAGCGTTCGAAGCGGCCGGGGGCCGTCGGCATCCGGTCCAGCGCGGCGACCAGACCCGCCAGATCGTGCCCCAGCACATGGCAGGCGGCGACGGTGGCCAGCGCGTTGGCGACCGAGAACCGGCCGGGGACGGGGATCGCCGCCGGGTACGCGCGGCCGTCGTGATGGAGGGTGAACCGCGTGCCGTGACCGTCCGTGGTGAGGCCGGTCGCCCGGTAGTCGGCCTCCGCGTCGAGGGCGTACGTCGTCACCGCACCCGGCATCATCGCCACGATCCCGGCGCCCACCGCGTCGTCGACGTTGACGACCGCGCGCCGGCACAGCCCCTGGAAGAGGCGCAGTTTGGCGTCCCGGTAGTTCTCCATGGTGCCGTGGTCGTCCAGGTGGTCCTGGGTGAGGTTGGTGAAGATCCCCACGTCGATGAACGAGTCGTCCACCCGGTGCGTCAGCAGCCCCATCGAGGTCGCCTCCAGGACCACGGTGGTCACCCGGCGGTCCCGCATGCGCCCCAGCAGGTACTGGAAGTCGGGCGACTCCGGCGTGGTCAGCACCGACCTCGGCATGGGAATCACCTCGTCCCCGATCCGGCTGCCGCCCGTCCCGATGACCCCCACTTCGGCGCCCTCGGCGATCCGCAGCAGGGACTCGACCATGTACGAGACAGAGGTCTTCCCGTTGGTGCCGGTGACGGCCACCATGTCCATGGCCCGCCCGGGCTCGCTGTAGTAGCGGGAGGCGAGGGCCGCGGCGGCCTTCCTGACGTCCGGCACGCGTACGACACAGGCCCCCGCGGCGACAGCGGCCGCGGCAGCGGCCACCGATGCGTCGGAGCCCTGGTCCGTGCCGTCGACGAGCACCGCCACCGCGCCGCGCGCGAGTGCGGGGCCGACCGCCTCGGGACCGCCGCCGTCGTGCCCGGGCACGGCGATGAACAGGGTGCCCGGCGTGGCCCGGTGGGCGTCGAAGCAGGTGCCCGCGGTGATCACCGTCTCCGGATCCCCTTCGAGGACCTCGTGGTCATGGCCGGCCAGCAACTCGCTCAACTTCACAGGGGTCCTCTCGGGGGTACGGCGACGGCCGGCCCGCGCGCAGGGGTGGACAGCAGCGGGCCGCAAGAAGGGGAAAAAGAGAAAGAGGGGTATGGAAAAAAGGGGGGGGGTGGGGAGGGCTGCGCGCACTGCGGGAAGCAGTGGTGGAAAAGGCCGGATCAGGAATCGGCGGGCAGCACCCGGGCACCGCCGGGGAGGGAAATCGCTAGCCGTGGCCGTGCAGGGCCCGGCACAGGGCGTGAGCGGCCCGGCACAGGCACTCCTCGACTCCACATGTGCGATCCATGTTCAGGAGTGTACGGCCCCGGGACCGGTCCGCAGCACCCCCTGTGGAGGGGGCCGGGGCCCCGGTGGCACACTGGCCGCCGATTCGCCGAAGGAGCACCCCATGCCGCTGATCCGCACTCTCAGCCGGGCGGTTCGCCGTGCCTACCGCCCGGGCGTGGACCTGAGCCACCCCACCCGGTCCCCGCTCGGCAGTGCGGTCGTCAACTGCGTGGTCTACGAGGACGGCGCGCGCCGGCCCGGCGACGACTGTCCGGCCGAGGAGGCCCTGCGACGGGTCCGCAAGGCCGGCCAGGGGTTCGTCTGGATCGGGCTGCACGAGCCGTCCGAGGAGGAGTTCGCCGGTCTCGCCGCGCTGTTCGAGCTCCATCCGCTGGCCGTCGAGGACGCCGTACAGGCACATCAGCGGCCGAAGGTCGAGCGGTACGACGACGTGCTGTTCGCCGTCTTCAAGACCGTCCACTACGTCGAGCACGCCGAACTCACCGCCACCAGCGAGATCGTGGACACCGGCGATCTCATGGTGTTCACGGGCCCCGACTTCGTCATCAC
Source organism: Streptomyces altiplanensis (assembly GCF_053591575.1). Lineage (NCBI taxonomy): Bacteria > Bacillati > Actinomycetota > Actinomycetes > Kitasatosporales > Streptomycetaceae > Streptomyces > Streptomyces altiplanensis. The sequence continues at coordinate 23,339 of NZ_JBSFUB010000063.1, forward strand.
CGTCCGGCACGGCGGCCGCGGCTCGCTGGGCCCGCTCCGGGAGGTGCTGGAGTCGGCGCCCGAGCGGCTGGCCATGGGCCCCGCCGCCGTGCTGCACGCGGTGGCCGACCACGTGGTGGACGACTACCTCGCGGTGGCCGAGGCCGTGCAGCACGACATCGACGCGGTCGAGACCGCGGTGTTCAGCGAGTCGGCGGGGCGCGGCGACGCGGGCCGGATCTACCAGCTCAAGCGTGAGCTCCTGGAGCTGAAGCGGGCCGTGGCGCCGCTGGCCCGCCCGCTGCACCTGCTGGCCACCGAGCCCATGCCGGCCGTGGGCCCGGAGATCCGGGCGTACTTCCGGGACGTCGCCGGCCACCTGTCCCGGACCGCCGAGCAGATCGCCGCCTTCGAGGGCCTGCTCGACTCGATCCTCCAGGCCCACCTGGCGCAGGTGACGATCGTCCAGAACGAGGACATGCGCAAGATCACCTCATGGGCGGCGATCATCGCCGTACCGACCATGATCTGCGGTGTCTACGGCATGAACTTCGACCACATGCCCGAACTGCGCTGGACGTACGGCTACCCGCTCGCCCTCGCCGTCATGGCCGCCGCCTGCTTCACGATCCACCGGGCGTTCCGCCGCAACGGCTGGCTATGACGCCGTGACCACCACTTCGCCGCCCACCACGACGGTCTCGGCGACCGTGCCGGGGATGTCCTCGGGTGCGACGGCCAGGATGTCGCGGGAGAGGACGACGAAGTCGGCGAGCTTGCCCACGGTCAGTGAACCCCGCTCTTCCTCAAGGAAGTTGGCGTACGCCGAGCCCATGGTGTAGCCGTGCACGGCGGTTTCCACGTCGACCGTCTCACCGGGCATCCAGGGCTCGCCGCCGCCGAGGGGGCGCCGGGTCACGGCGGTGTAGATGCCCACCATCGGGTCCATCTCGGCGACGTTCCAGTCGCTGGAGAAGGCGAGTACCGCGCCGGCCTCGTGGAGGCTGCGCATCGGCCACGCCTTGTGCCAGCGGCCCTCGCCGACGTTCTCGGCCCAGTCCTTGCCGGGCCCGGCGATCTCCGGGGCGCAGTGGCGCGGCTGCATGCAGGCGACCACGCCCAGTTCCCCGAAGCGCGGGGTGTCCTCGGAGTCGAGGCACTCGACGTGGACCACCTGGTGGCGGGCGTCGCGCGGGCCGTTGGCGGCGCGGGCGCGCTCGACGGCGTCGAGGACGGTACGGATACCGCGGTCGCCGGTGGCGTGGACGAAGCACTGGAAGCCGCGCGCGTCCAGCCGGGTCAGCAGCTCGGCGAACTCCTCGGGCGGGTAGAAGGTGTCGCCCCGGTGGTGGCCGCAGCCGGTGTAGGGCTCCAGCAGGGCGGCGGTGCGGGGTTCGACGACGTCGTCGATGTAGAGCTTGAGCGGGCCGACGCTCAGCCGGTCGTCGTCGAAGCGGCGGGCGGCGGCGAAGTCGTCGAGGTCGGCGTCGGTGGTGCCGCGCGGGTGGAAGAGGGCCGCGACGATCCGGGAGCGGAGCCGGCCCTCGGTGCGGGCCCGCTCGTAGAGGGCGAGGTCGTCGAGGGAGTTCTGCGGCTCGACGACGGTGGTGATGCCGTACCCGATCGCGTCGTCGAGGCTCTGGGCGAGGCGCCCGTACTGCCGGTCGGGCGACGCCCAGGGCACACCGAGGGCGCGCAGCGCGCGGTGGCCGTCGCGGGAGAGGCCCTTGACGGCGAAGTCCTTGATGAATCCGGTGGGTTCGCCGGTCCCGGGGTCGGTCTCGGCCTCGCCGAAGGGCAGGCTCGTACGGCCCTTTTCGATGCCGAGGCGGCGCAGGGCCGCCGTGTTCAGCCAGGCGGTGTGGACGTCGTAGCTGAGGACGAAGGCGGGGGTGCCGCCGGTGGCGGGGTCGAGGTCTTCGGCGCGCGGCATCCGGCCGCCGGGGATCGCGGAGTAGTCGAAGGCTTCGGCCTCGATCCAGTCGGCGCCGGGGTGGGCGGTGTGCCAGGCGCGGATGCGCTCGTGGATGCCGGTGAGCGTACGGACCCCGGCGAGCTGGACGCAGGCGTCGTCGGAGCCGAGCCTGACGTGGTTGTGGGCGTCGATGAAGCCGGGCAGCACCAGCCGGCCGCCCGCGTCGATGATCTCGGTGTCCGGTCCGGTCCACCGCGCGGCTTCGGAGTCCGCGCCGAGCCAGGCGATGCGCCCGTCGCGTACGGCGAGCGCCTGCGCCCGGGGCAGCCGCGGGTCGACGGTGTGGATGCGGGCGTTGACGAGGACCAGGTCGGCGGGGGTGGTGCGGGTCATGAGGGTGAACTCCTGGGGTGGTGCGGAAAGTACGGGTGGTTCAGCGGGCGGACCGGACGGGCCTACGTGGAGCCAGCGCCCAGTAGGTGAGTGCGGAGACGGCCGAACCGAGGAGGGTCAGGTCGGCGCCGCCGAGCGGTGCGACCAGGGGGCCGGTCCACAGTTCGGAGTCGCAGGTGAGGGCGGCGAAGACCATGCCGGCGAGGAGGGCGGCCATGCCCGCCGGGTGGTAGCCGGCCCGGTACCAGTACGCGCCGCCCGCTCCGGCGTGCAGGGCCTCGGCGTCGTAACGGCAGCGGCGCAGCAGCATGTCGGCGAGGAAGACGCCGCCCCACGGGGCGAAGACGATGATCAGGAGGGAGAGGAAGGACAGCAGCGACTCGGTGAAGTCGGCGAAGAAGAGGGCCCAGAGCGAACCGGCGGCGGTGACGGCGGCGCTGATGAGGAGGGTCCGCGACCGGCTCCAGGGGATGCCGAGCACCTGGAGGTTCAGGCTCGACGAGTAGAGCGTGATGATCGAGTTGGTGACGGAGCCGAGGAGCACCAGGGCCAGGAAGACCGGCTGGAACCAGCCGGGCAGCAGCGTCTCCGCGCCCGCCACCGCGTCGGTCATGTCGGTCCGGGTGGCGGCGGCGACACCCGCGACGCCGAGGGCGACCGAGGAGACGAAGCCGCCGAGCGCCCCGCTCCAGGTGATGGAGCGCAGCGAGGTGGAGGCGGGGAGGTAGCGGGTGTAGTCGGCGGGCATCGGCAGGTACGAGAAGGGGCCGGCCAGCATGACGACGAAGGCCAGGCTCCAGCCGGCGGCGCCGGGTCCGGTGGCGGGGGCGGTGGTGTCGGCACCGGGCAGGACGAAGACGAGCAGCGCGGCGAACCCGGCGGCCAGGACGTACGCCAGCCGGCGTTCGGCGAACTGGACGGTGGCGTGGCCCCACAGGGCGACCGCGAAGGTCAGGGCGAGGGTGGTCAGGAGGGCGAGGGCGCGGGCGGTGTCGCCGCCGTTCCAGCCGAGTTCGGCGAAGAGGACTTCCAGGGCGAGGGTGCCGACCACCGTGTTGACGATGGTGTAGCCGACGCTGACGACCCAGTTGAGCGCTCCGGCGGGCCAGTTGCCGCGCGTGCCGAAGGCGGCGCGGGAGATCACGAGGGTGGCCGTGCCGGTACGGATGCCGCTCAGCCCCGCCGCGCTGATGACGAAGAACGACAGGCCGCCGATGACGACGACGGCGGTCGCCTGCCGGAAGGAGAGGCCGAAGGCGACGGCGAGCGCGCCGTTGATGACGTAGGTGAAGGTCAGGTTGGAGCCGAACCAGAGCCAGAAGAGGTCCTTGGCGCTGCCGTGCCGCTCCTCGTCGGGGATGGGTTCGATGCCGTGGGCCTCGACCCGGAACACCTCGTCGCCGCCCTGCCGCTGTTGCTCCGCCTCGCGTATGGCCATGCCGTTCCCCGCCCCAGACCTCGTGACCTTGAATGCTGTTCTAGAAGTTAGAACGGCATTCAAGATGCGGTGCCACTCCCCCGTCCGTCAAGACCCCGGCGCACATCCGTGCGCTTCGCGGCTAAGGTCGTGACCATCGGGTACGGACGGCGGAGGCGGGACCGGTGGCAGGAGCGGCGCGGCGGCGCGACGGACACATCGCTCAGGAGCGGATGCTCGAAGAGGCCATGGCGGTCATCGCCGAGCACGGTCTGGCCGCGCTCACCATGTCCGCGCTGGCGGAGCGGCTGGACACCAGCGGCGGCCACATCCTGTACTACTTCGGCAGCAAGGACCGGCTGCTGCTGGAGGCGCTGCGCTGGAGCGAGGCCGAACTCACCGGGGAACGCCGGGTGTTGCTGGGCCGTCCGACGACGGCGGAGCGCAAGCTCGACCAGTTCCTGGAGCTGTACCTGCCACGCGGACCGCGCGACCCGCGCTGGATGCTGTGGATCGAGCTGTGGGCCCGTACGCCGGCGAACGAGGACCTGCGCCAGGCCCAGGAGGCCATGGACCAAGCCTGGCAGGATGACCTGGAGGCGCTGCTCACCAAGGGCGTGACGCGGCGGCGCTTCGCACCGATGGACGTGGTGGCGCACGCGTCCGAACTGCTGGCGCTGCTGGACGGGCTGAGCACCCGGGTGGTGCTGGGCCAGCGCGGCAGCGACCGCCGTCAGGCGCTGGCGGCGGCGAGGTCGGCCGCGCGCCGCCTGGTCCCGGCCGGACCGGCTCAGTAACTCAGCGGCTCAGTATCCGGCCGGGCGCACCAGTCCCGTGTCGTACGCGAAGACCGCGGCCTGGGTCCGGTCGCGCAGGCCCAGCTTGACCAGGATCCGGCTCACATGGGTCTTCACGGTCTGTTCCGCCAGCACCAGCCGCCCCGCGATCTCCGCGTTCGACAGCCCCTGCGCGATCAGCGACAGCACCTCGGTCTCGCGCTCCGTCAGGGCGCCGACGCGGTCCTTGAGCGGGGCGCGGGGCGTGTCGGTCAGCCGGGAGAACTCCGCTATCAGGCGCTTGGTGATGTTCGGGGCGAGCAGGGCGTCGCCGGCCGCCACCACCCGTACCGCCCGGGCGAGTTCGGCGGCGGAGGCGTCCTTGAGGAGGAACCCGGACGCGCCGGCGCGCAGCGCCTCGTACACGTACTCGTCGAGGTCGAAGGTGGTCAGGACGAGGACCTTGACCGTGGCACCCGCCGGTTCGGTGATGCGCCGGGTCGCGTCGATTCCGCCGAGCCCCGGCATCCGGATGTCCATCAGGACGACGTCCGGGCCGAGTTCGGCGGCCTTGCCGACGGCGTCGAGGCCGTCCACGGCCTGGCCGACGACCTCGATGCCGGGTTCGGCGTCGAGCAGCACGGTGAAGCCCTGACGGACCATCACCTGGTCGTCGGCGATCAGTACGCGGATGGTCATGGACTGCCCTCCAGGGGAAGCGTCGCCAGTACTTCGTAACCGCCACCGGGGACAGTACCGTTGGTGAACTCACCGCCCAGCATGGCGGTGCGTTCCCGCATGCCGAGGAGACCGTGGCCCGCCCCCCGGGGGGGCTCCGCGGTTCCGTCCGGCGCGGTGTTGGTGACCCGGACGGTGAGACCGGCCGTGTGGTAGCCGATCACCACCCGCGCGTCGGCTCCGGGCGCGTGCCGCATCACGTTGCTGAGCGCCTCCTGCACGATGCGGAACGCCGACAGCTCGACGCCCGGCGGCAGTGGCCGCGGTTCTCCGGTGGTGCGGACCGTGACGGTGAGCCCGGCGCTCCGCACATTGCCGACCAGCTCGTCCAGCCGGTCGAGGGTGGGCTGCGGGGCGTGCCGGACCTCCTGCGACGGGGATTCCTCCGAGCGCAGTACGCCCAGGACCCGGCGCAGTTCGGACAGCGCCCCGACGGCGTTCTCGCGGATGCCCGCGAGGTTCTCCTTCAGCTCGTCGGACGGGTTGTCGACCAGGTGCGGAGCGACCTGCGCCTGGATGGAGATGACCGACATGTGGTGGGCGACGACGTCATGCAGCTCGCGGGCGATGCGGTTGCGCTCCTCCATGAGGGTGCGCCGGGCGCGCTCCTCGGCGGCGAGTTCCTCCTGGACGACGAGTTCCGTGCGGGCCACCTGACGGCCGCGCAGCGAGCCGCCGACCACCACCGCGGCGGTGAGGATCCCGACGGCGCGGCCGACGCCGGTGAAGTGGCCCTGGAGAATGAGCGTGCTGCAGACCACACCCGCCAGAAGGCTGATTGTCAGGGCCTCGGCCGCGACGCGGGGGCGGACCCGCAACGCCAGCATGAAGAGCACGCCGGCCTGCGCGGCGATCCCGGGACCGGTCCAGGGGAACAACGGCTCCCAGGGGAACTGCGAGCCCGGGAGCCCTGCGGCGATTCCGGGGGCGGTCCAGGGGAACACCTCGTCCCGGGGGAACTGCGAGCCCGAGAGCCACGCGACGGCCACCATGGCGATCGTCACCATCCACCACGCCGGCAGCGGCCGGAACGCCGCGACGACGAGCGCCGCCGACTGCGCCCCGCCGAGCAGCAGGGCGTACCGGGTGCCCAGTCCGTGGCCCCAGTCGAAGGCGAGATCGTTCACATTGATCACGGCGAGGACCGTCGCGCAGATCAGCAACAGCAACACGACGACCGGCTGCCACATCAGCCAGCCGGGCCGTCCGCCGGGCGGCGGGGCGGCGGCCCCGGTCCACAGGTCCTCGCGCAGGTTGCGCGGCACCGCCCGCACAGCCTTCCCCAGCCGCTCCACCACCGTGCTCTCCCCCTTCACAAGATCCACCCTAGGCACGCCGCACCGCCGCGTCCCGGGCGGGATGACCCTCGCGCACGATCCGGGTGCTCTTTCGAGGCCGCGGCCGGCCCTGTTCGTATGTATGGAACGCCGCCCAGCACACTCCCAGGGCCCCCATGAACACCGGCAGCCAGACCGGCCGGGCGAGCACCCAGCCGAGACCGCCGGGAACGGTGTGCAGGCCGGGCAGGGGCCTGCCCGCGAGGAGGCCGGCCGCGGTGACCGCCATCATCGCGGTCTGGTGCCAGAGGAACACCGTCATCGCGGAGAGGTTGACCAGCGCCACCGCCGCCCAGGCGGCGGGCCGGGCGAGCGCCCGCCGCAGCGGTCCCAGCAGGAGCAACGCCGCGCCGCACTGGGCGAGGCCGAAGGTGACGGCGGCGAGGGTGGGCGGATTGAGGTTGGAGACCGCGGCGCCGGGGACCCCGACCATGGACGCCGGGTAACCGGCGAACACCACCAGGACGGCGGTCGCGGCCGCGCCCCCGGCCAGCAGCACCCAGCCGGTCGTACGGTCCCGCAGGCCGCCCCGGGCCCGGGCCGCGCCCAGGCAGTACGGGACCAGCCAGCCGGCCGCCACGTTGATCCAGCCGAGCCGGGCGGGACCGCCCAGGCCGAACCGGGCCAGGTCGACGTACAGGACGACCGCGAGCGGCCACAGCGGATGGAGTTTCGCCACCAGCGGGGTCACCGCCGTCAGCGCCGCGAAGACCAGCAGGAACCAGAGCGGGGACAGCGCGAGCTTGAGCAGCGCGCGTACGGTCTCCGGGTCCGCCCCGGACGCGAGCATCACGCCCGCCGCCACGGCCCACACCACCAGCACGGCGACGACCGGCCGGCCCAGCCGGGCCGTCCGGGCACCGAGCCACTGCCCGTACGTCGCACCTCGGGCGCGGCCGGCGGCGTAACTCTTCGCCCCCACCAGCCCGCCCACCAGGAAGAAGACCGCCAGGGTCTGGAACATCCAGGAGACGGGGGCGAGTCGGGGCATGTACTGGAGCGGGCTCGTGGCGCGCACCGTGCCGCTGTCCGCGACCAGGGCGGTCACCAGCCAGTGGCCGAGGACCACGCCGAGGATGGCGAGGGCGCGCAGCGCGTCGACGGCGCGGTCACGGCCGGGCGGGGTCGCGGCGCCGATCCGCCGTACGAGGTCACGCATGGCGGCCCTCCTCGGAAGGGGTCTGTCCGGAGACGATCCGGGCGATGTTGTCCAAGGAGACGGAACCGGGCTTCAGGTAGTCGCTGTGGCCGCCGTCGCCTGCCGCGAAGATCCGGGCGCCGAAATCCGGTGAGACGGGATCGGCCCCCAGCCCGACGGTGAGGTACGGGAGCCGGATCCGGCCGTGCGGTACGTCGGCGATCCGGTCGCCGGCGCCCCGGCCGGCCCAGACGGTGGCCCGGGTGCGCAGCGCGGCGGTGTTGTCGCCGCCGGTGCCGGGGCTGCCGTACAGGACGATGTCCGCGACGTCCAGGCCGGACGCGGCGGCTGCCCGGCCGCAGACCACGGAGCCGTAGGAGTGGCAGAGGAGGGAGGTACGGGCGGCGGGCCCGGCCGCGCCCAGCTCCGCCACGAACCGGCGCAGGGCGGGGGCGGCTTCGTCCGCGCGGCCGGGTGTCAGCACCTGCGGGCTCACCGTGCCCGGCGTCTCGTATCCGAGCCAGGCGACGACCGCGGACCGGCCGCCCAGTTCGCGCTGGAGCGCGGTCGCGCCGGCGCGGAGGCGTCCGTACCGGTCGAGGCTGGTGCCGGAGCCCGGGACCAGTACGGCGATCCGCTCGGCCCGGGACAGGTCGCCGAAGACCTCGGCGGTGCGGCCGCCGTCGCGGCCGTCGAAGAAGAGGAAGCGGCGCGCCGGGTCCGCCATCCCCCGCAGTACGGCGGCCCGCTTGCGGTCGCCGTGGCCGGCGGCCGTCCGCTCGGCGGCCCGGATGCCGTCGCGGGTGGCGGCGTACCGTTCGGCGAGCTCGGCGGGGGTCGTGGCGCGCAGCGGGGCCAGGGCGGCCGGGGCGGGAGCCGGCACGGCCGCGGGGCGGGCCGCGCCCGACACCGGTACGGCCACCGCGGCGGTGACGAGTGCGGCGAGCAGGGCGCGGCGCGGGCGGCTGCTGCGCGGGCGGGACGCCATGGGAATGGTCCTTCCGTACCGGATGTCTGTCGTGCTTCCGGTACGGAATGTATGGATCACGCCTCGTGGTCGGCGTCCCGCCAGTGAGCCACCCTCGCGCGTAGCTCCGAAGTACTACGGGTAGGGGCCGGGGCCGCCCGGCCGGGTCAGTGCGCGTTCTCGGTCGGGCGGAGGTCCTTGGGGATCTTCGCCCAGGCCAGGGCCGCCGCCGCGAGCGGCAGTGCCGCGGCGAGCAGGAAGGTCGGGGTCATGCCCGCGGTGAAGGCCGCGGAGACCTTTTCGAGCAGTGCGGTCCCGGCCGGGCCACCGGTCTGCGCGGCCAGGTGCGCGGCCTCGCCCACGGAGTCGCGTACCGCCGCCGTCGCCGCGCCGTCCAGGCCGAGCGCCGGCAGGTGCGCCCGGTACAGGGCGGACGCCACGCTGCCGAGGATGGCGACACCCATCGCCGCGCCGAGTTCGTAGCAGGTCTCCTCGATGGCGGCGGCGCCGCTGACGTCGCGCGCCGGGGCGGAGGCCATCAGCGTCACCGAGGCGACCGTGGTGGCGATGCCGACGCCGCAGCCGAGCACGCCCAGCGCGAAGGCGACGGACGGGTAGCCGAGGGTGCCGGCCTGCTGGAAGGTCCAGGGCAGCGCGAGGCCGGCCGTCATCATCAGCAGTCCGCCGCCGAGGACGTGACGGATCGGAAGGCGGTGCATCAGGGCGGGCGTCACCAGTGAGGTGACGACCAGGCCGAGCGGCGCGGGGAGCAGCCGGATGCCGGCCTGGAGCGGGGTGTAGCCCTCGCCGTACTGGAACCACTGGGTGATCAGGAACAGAGCCGAACCGAGCGCGATCATCCCGAGGAAGATCGCGGCGGCTGCGATGCCGAACGACCGGCTCGCGAAGAGCCGCACCTGCAGCAGCGGCTGCGGAAGCCTCAGCTGGCGGCGTACGAACACGGTCAGCGCGACCCCGGCCACGGCCAGCAGCGTCCAGGCGAGCGGGTCGGCGGGGCCGCCCTTGCCGAGCTGCTTGATGCCGCCCGCGAGGGCGAGCATGCCGACGACCGACTGGCCGACGCCCCACCAGTCCCAGCGGCCCTCGCGCGGCTGACGCGACTCGGGCAGCAGCCACAGGCCGAACGCGATGACGGCCAGCGCGACCGGCACGTTGAGCAGGAACGCGGACTGCCAGCCGTTCTTCTCGACGAGCAGACCGCCCACGACCGGACCGAGCGCCATGCCGCCGCCGAAGACCGCGGCCCAGACGGCGTACGCGAAGGCGCGCTCACGGGCGTCGGTGAAGACGTGCCGCAGGATCGAAAGGGTCGACGGCATGATGGCCGCGCCGCCGACTCCGAGCAGCGCGCGGGCCGCGATGACCTGCCACGGCTCGGTGGCGAACACGGCGATCAGCGAGGCGAGCGCGAAGACCCCGAAGCCGATGAGCAGCAGGCGCTTGCGCCCCCAGCGGTCACCGAGCGCGCCCGCGGTGACCAGCACACCGGAGAGCGCCAGCGCGTACACGTCGATGATCCACAGCTGCTGCACGGAGCTGGGCTGGAGGTCGGCGACGAGGGAGGGGAAGGCGACGTTGAGGATCGTGGTGTCCATCGCGATCAGCAGCAGGCTGCCGGAGAGGATCGTGAGGACGGCCCAGCGCCGGGGGTCGAGCTGGGCCCGGAGGTCTGGCCGGACGGGGGCGGGGTGCATTGTGGTCCTGTTCGGGTCGTGCCGGAAGGCGCATGATGACACCTTCCGGTCTCGCTTGAGACACCAGTGTCTCAAACAAGACTGCAATGCGCACATTCATTCCCCGGGCGCCTCCTTACGCCCCGACCCCACGCCCCTCCGGCCCCCCGCCTCCGGGCCCTCCGGCCTCCCGCCCCCGGGCCCTCCGGCCTCCCGCCCCCGGGCAGCAGCCATGCGTCACGTCACGGCGAGATCTCCTCCAGCGGGCGGTTGGCCGTCTCCTCCGCGAACAGCGCCACGACCAGGCCGCCCACCAACGCGACACAGCCCAGCAGGACGAAGGCGCTGAAGATGTCCGCGCCTCCCGCGTACACCGCGCCGACCACGACCGGGCCGAGGATGACACCGAGGCGGTTGACGGCGCCGCCGGCCGCGCAGCCCATGGCCCGCATCCGCGTCGGGTACAGCTCGGGCGTGTAGAGGTAGAGGCTGATGCAGGCGGCGTTGAAGAACGTCGCCGCCAGCGTGGTCCACAGCAGCAGCTGGGGCGCGCTGTCGCCGCCCAGTACCGCCAGGGTGATCAGCAGCGGCGCGGTGATGCCGAGCGCGAGCGCGATGAGCCTGCGCCGCCCGAGCACGTCGATCGTGAACGCGGCGACGGCGCATCCGGCGAGACCCGCGACCGAGGTGACGGTGGAGTAGCGCAGCGCTTCGCCGATGGTCAGGCCGTACTCGCTCCTGTAGATCGTCGGCAGCCAGGACGTGATGCCGTACTGCACGAAGTACGCGCAGAACCAGACGGTCCAGATGACCTGGGTACGCCGCAGATAGCGGCCGGCGAAGAGACCGGTGAAGCCGGACGCGGCCAGTTCCTTCGGGGTGGCGAGGGAGCCGTTCGCCGCGACCGCGCCCACGGCGTCGCCGGCCTCCGGGGCGGCCGGGGCCGCCGGAACGGGAGGCAGCGGGCGGCCCGTGGCCCGTTCCACCTTCGCCTCGATGTCCGCCATCACCACCGCGGCCTCCTCCAGCCGGCCGCTCTCGGCGAGCCAGCGCGGCGACTCGGGGACGGTCCGCCGGATCAGGAACGCGAGCAGGCCGGGTACGGCGGCGATGACGTACATCCAGCGCCAGCCCGCGGCCGGCACGACCCAGGCGGCGACGAGGGCGCCCACCGTCAGGCCGGCCGGGAACACCAGCTCGTACAGCAGCACGAAGCGTCCGCGGTGGAAGCTCCGGGTGATCTCCGCGATGAAGGCGGCCGCGACCGGCACCTCGCCGCCGATGGCCAGGCCCTGGACGAAACGCACCAGCAGGAAGGGTTCGAGAGTGGTACACGCGGCCAGCGCGAGGCTGGCGACACTGGTGACCCCGATGCACGCGGCGATCACCTTGACCCGGCCGAACCGGTCGGCCATCCGGCCGGAGAAGAGGGCGCCGATCAGCATGCCGATCGAGCCGACGGTGAGGACGAGGGTGCCCTGGCTCCTGGTCAGGCCCCATTCCTGGGACAGCTCGGGAAGTGTGTACGCGATGAGCAGCTGGTCGAAGGCTTCGAAGAAGGTGACCATGCCGATCGCGACCCGGACCAGCACATGCCAGCGGGACAGCGGTAGGCGCTCGAAGCGCGCTGCGATATCGGCGCGGACCGCGAGGCCCGGCGATGCGTCGATGCTCATCCAGAATTCCTCCTGCTCCGGCGAAGGGCGGAGCGGTGGTGCGGTGGGGCACACGGCGGACGGGCCGTGGCCGCGAGAGTACGCCCACGTTTCGCACATACCGGCACGGTCGTGGGCGCGGGGGCAGGGAGGTGCGGATCTGCCGGCCCAAGAGGCCGAGCTTTAAGGGGTTAGCTTCTTAGCGCTGAAGTATTACCGCGTCCGACCCCGGCACTCAAGGGTTCGGAGGGCCGGAATTCAACTTCCCGCAACCCCTTGCGCGGAGGTACTTAAGGGCTTAGCTTTTCACCGGCAAGCCAGTCGACAAGCCGGTCCGAGGCCCCGCGGAAGGGATGCGCGCGCCTACCGCAGCAGGCCCCGCCCGCGGACGGGGCGAGTGCCCCGGCTCCCCCGGGAGCACACCCGGGCGCGGGCACCCGGAGGCCCGCGGCCACGAGCGCACCGGGCCCGCCCGTGGGTCCGCTCCGTGGGCCGGCATGTGATCCATGCGCGGTGCCGGCACCTCGCCGTCGCCCTGTTCCGCCCGGGCTCCGGCGGCTCGCCCCGGCGGGACCGGCGGAGGGGCGACGCAACAGCCGCGACGCCGTCCGTCAGACGCCTCCGCGACCTCGGCAGCGCGTCCGCCGGGGACGGACCGGTGATCCGCGGGGGTACGGCTGCGCGCGTATCGTTGAATCAGGGTGTCCGCGAAGTCCTCCCGGAGGGCGGTGCGCGCAGTGGTCGAGCATCGGATATTGGGTCCTGAGAACGGCGAGCTCTACCAGCCGGAGCGGGCGTGCGGGGACCGGTTCCTGATCGACAGCCGTGAGTGGGGCGGCCGCTTCGCGCTGGTCGAGCATCGCCTGCCCCCGAAGGTGCTCGCGGCCCCGGTGCACCAGCACACCCTCGAGGACGAGTTCAGTTTCGTCATCGAAGGGTCGGTCGGTGCGAGGTTCGGTGACGAGGAAGTCGTGGCCGGACCCGGCGATCTCGTCTTCAAGCCGCGGGGCGAGTGGCACACGTTCTGGAACGCCGGGCAGGCGCCGGTCCGGCTGCTGGAGATCATCTCTCCGGGGGGCCTGGAGGAGCTGTTCCGACGGCTCGACCAGCTGACCGGAGAGCCGAGCCCCGAGGAACTCCAGGAGAAGGCGGGGTCGTACGGCTGCTCGGTGGACATGGAAGCGACCATGGCACTCGTCGCGAAGCACGAGCTGGTCTTCTGACGCCTGCCCCCCGGGGCCGGCGCCCGCGCCTCGGGTCCACCGGCTCGCGGTCAGGGCGGTACGGGCCGCCTCGGTGGCCGGCCCCTCGCCCGCCCTGCCGGGCGCGGTATGAAGCGGTGCGGCATAGAATGACCGAATGATCTTCATTGTTGTCAAGTTCCCCGTGAAGCCCGAGTACGCCGAGGCGTGGCCGCAGCATGTCGAAGCCTTCACCAGGGCCACCAGGGACGAGCCGGGCAACCTGTGGTTCGAATGGTCGCGCAGCGTCGAGGACCCGACCACGTACGTGCTGGTCGAGGCGTTCCAGGACGACGCCGCCGCGGCCCACGTCAACTCCGGCCACTTCAAGGCCGCGTTGGAGACGATGCGCCCCCTGGTGCGTCGTACGCCCGACATCGTGAGCACGACCGTCGAAGGCGCGGACGGGTGGAGCGCGATGGGTGAACTCAAGATCGACTAGCAGTTGGAGAGCAACGTGTCGAAAATCCTCTTCGTCGTCACCGGCGCCGACCGCTGGACCCTGGCCGACGGTACCCACCACCCCACCGGCTTCTGGGCCGAGGAGGTCGTCGCCCCCTACGAGGTGTTCACCGGCGCGGGCCACGACGTCGTGGTCGCCACCCCGGGCGGCGTCGTGCCCACCGTGGACCGGGCCAGCCTCGATCCGGCGGTCAACGACGGACACGAGGGCGCCGACCGGGTGGTGAGGGCCCTCGCGTCCTTCACCGCGCTGCAGCAGCCGCTGAAGCTGGAGGAAGTGGATCCGGCCGACTACGGCGCCGTCTTCTACCCCGGCGGCCACGGCCCCATGGAGGACCTGGCGGTCAGCGCCGAATCCGGCCGGGTGCTGAGGGACGCGCTCGCCTCGGGCAGGCCGCTCGGGGTGGTGTGCCACGCCCCGGCCGCGCTGCTGGCCACGGAGGGCGCCGACGGCGGCTCGCCGTTCGCGGGCTACCGGCTGACCGGGTTCACCAACGCCGAGGAGACCCAGGCGGGCCTCGCGGACAAGGCGCAGTGGCTGCTCCAGGACCGTCTCGTGGAGCTCGGCGCCGACTTCCAGGAGGGCGAGCCCTGGGCGCCGCACACGGTCGTCGACCGCAACCTGTACACCGGTCAGAACCCGGCGTCGGCCGGTCCGCTGGCGGAGGAGATGCTCAAGGCGCTGCGCTGAGAGGCGGCGCGCTGAGGCGCAGTGCGCTGAGAAGCGGTGCACTGCGCCTCAGCGCGCCGGGAGCAGCCGGTCACGTCAGCTGGCGCCGCACCAGTTCGCGCAGCCGGCCGCCGGCGTCGGCCAGCAGCTGGGCGGGTGGCCCCTGTTCGACGATCCTGCCGTCCGCCATGACGATCACGCGGTCGGCGTCCATGACCGTGGACAGCCGGTGGGCGATCACGAGACGGCCGGCGTTCAGCCTGCGCGTGCTCTCCATGACGATGCGCTGGGTCTCGTTGTCCAGCGCGCTGGTGGCCTCGTCGAAGAAGAGGACGCGCGGGCGGCGCACCAGTGCCTGAGCGATCATCAGGCGCTGCCGCTGCCCGCCCGAGATCGCGCCGCCGCCGGAGATCATCGTGTGCAGCCCCATCGGCATGCGCCTGATGTCCTCCGCCAGACCCGCCATCTCGGCGGCCTCCCACACCTCCTCCTGGGAGAAGGCCTCGGCGCCGCAGATGCAGTCCAGGATCGAGCCGGTGAGCGGCTGCGCGTTCTGCAGGACGACGCCGCACTGACGGCGTACGGCCGCCTGGTCGAGCGCCGCCAGGTCCTGGCCGTCGTAGAGCACGCTGCCCGAGGCCGGCTCGTCGAATCCGATGAGCAGCCGCAGCAGGGTCGACTTGCCGCAGCCGCTGGGACCGACGACCGCCACGAACTCGCCCGGCCGCACTTCGAACGACACGTCGTCGAGGACCAGCGGGCCGTCGTCGGTGTAGCGGAACGAAAGCTTCCTGGCCTCGACGGAGCCGGACAGGACGCCGGGCTGCGTGCCGGCGCCGCGTACCTCCGGCGCCTCGTCCAGGACCGGCTTGATCTGCTCGAACATGGGCAGGGCGGCGGCGACCGAGATGAGCGCGCCGCTGAGCTGGGTGACCGACGTCAGCAGCATGGTCACGGCCGTACTGAAGGTCAGGAACGCTCCGGCCGACATGCTGCCGCGGGCGGGCCCCGCCAGCAACATGAACATGATGAGGGAGCACAGCGGCAGGTAGATCGCGTCGAGGACCGTGGTCAGGTTCTTGATGCGGCCCGCGCGCTGCTGCATTTCGCGGGTACGGGCGAACTCGCGCGCCCAGGCGGCGTACGCGAAGCTCTCGGCCGCCGCGACCCGCAGTTTGGGCAGTCCCCGCAGGGTCTGGAACGCCTGGTTGTTGAGCTTGTTGCCGAGCTCGACCAGCCGCCGCTGCCAGCGCACCTGCCACAGCCCCATGCCGAGGAACACGGCGCCGATGACGACGAGCATCGCGAGCGCCGCCAGGGCCAGCGGCACGCTGAACCAGAACAGCAGAGCGATGTTCATCGCGCCGACCGTGCTCGCCTGCACGGCCACCGGGCCGAGCCCGGACAGCACCCTGCGGATGGAGCTGATGCCCATGGCCGCACTGGCCAGTTCTCCGGTGGACCGGGCGGCGAAGAACCTCGTCGGCAGTCGCAGCAGCCGGTCCCAGACCGCGGGCTGGAGGGTGGCCTCGATACGGCCCTCCATCCGGAGGAGGGTGAGGTTCTGGAGCAGCATGAAGGACGCGGTGACGATGCTGGTGATCATGACGGCCAGGGAGACCTGGACGATGAGGCCGCTCTCGGCGTTCGGTACGTACACGCCGAGCACCTGTCCGGTCGCGATCGGCACCAGACCGCCCAGGCCGACCGTCACCAGCCCGCCGAGGATCAGGTTCCGCAGGTCCGGGCGGGTGTCGCGGAGGCTGAAGCGGAGCAGGCGCCACAGGGTCATGGGCCGCTCGGGCAGCGGGCGGTAGAACATGACCGCGCGCGGCTCGAAGTCGTCCGCGTTGTCCTTGCCGATACGCGTCCGCACACCCGAGGCCGGGTTCACCGCCTCGTACCGGCCGCGGCGCCACAGCAGCGCGACGGGGGCACCGGACTTGGCCCGGTGGCCCACCAGCGGGCCGGAGTCCGTCCGCCACCAGCTCCCGTCCAGCCGGACGGCGCGGGTACGGACGCGGGAGGCCAGGGCGATGCGCTCGACGGGGGTCACGCGGTCGTCGGCCGCACCGCCCTTCGGGGGCTCCGAGAGCGTGATCCCGGCGGCGTCGGCGACCCGGCGGCAGACGGCGAACGTCGCGTCGTCGGCGGCGCGGTCCGCGCCCGCCGCACCCCGGCCGGAGCGGTCGGACCGGTCGGGGCTGCCGATGGAGGCCACCAGCGCCTGGTCCGCCCGCGCGCGGACGGCCGCGCCCGCCTTGATGCCGGCCGCGGTGCGGTCCTCGTGGGCGCGCTCCAGCTCCTCGATCCAGTGGTCCACGGCGGTCAGCAGGCGGTACTGCTGGTTCACCATCTGCTGCCACATCGCGGTGTCGATCAGCAGGTCGCCCGCGGCCTCCGCGCTGTAGGAGGCGCCGTACTGCACGCTGCCGGGCGCGGCCGGCATCCACAGGACGTCGGCGTCCGCGACGCCCGCCTCGACACCCGGGCGGCCGTCCAGCGGGGCCTCGAACAGCACGCCCAGGCTGCGTCCGATGCCGAGCGCGAAGGCGTGGTCGAGCGGGCTTTCGTACGCCGCGTGAGCGTGGGGACCGGCGTGGCCGTCGGCGTACTCGGGCCGGTACAGCTCCCGCAGCGGGATGCGGCGCAGCAGGCAGTCCTGCGACGGCCTGCCGAGCAGGGTGTGCTGGGGGCCTTCGACCGGGCCGAGCAGCAGCGCCCCCGCTTCGAGGCGGCCGAGGAAGTGCCAGTGTCCCTGCTGGACGGCGTCGACCGCGAACAGGTCCAGGGCGCCGCCCACCACGAGCCACACCACCTGCGGCCCCTCCAGCGACAGGCTGCGCAGGCCGGTGCAGTCGACGGGTGCGCCGAGGCCGCCGAGCGCGTAGGTCACCGCGTCGGTCTCGGCGAAGCCCTCGACGGCGGCCGGGTGTACGAACGACATGTCAGTGCTCCTTGACCAGCTCGGCGTACGCTCCCCGGGCTGCGACCAGGTCCTCGTGCCGGCCGCGTTCGACGACCGAGCCGTGGTCGAGCACGACGATCTCGTCGCTGTCGCGCACCGTGCTCAGCCGGTGGGCGATCACGACGCACGCGCAGCCGCGCCGCCGCAGGTTGTCGATGATGACGCGCTCGGTCTCCGCGTCGAGGGCGCTCGTCACCTCGTCGAGCACGAGGATGCTCGGCCGCCTGACCAGCGCACGGGCGATCTCCAGCCGCTGCCGCTGCCCGCCGGAGAAGTTGCGGCCGTCCTGCTCGACCCGGCTGTGGATGCCGTCGGGGCGCCGCGCGACGACGTCGTACAGCGCGGCGTCCTGGAGGGCCGCGACGACCGCCTCGTCCGGTATCGAGGGGTCCCACAGCGCCACGTTGTCCCGGACCGTGCCCTCGAAGAGGAAGACGTCCTGGTCGACGAAGGAGACGGAGGCGGCCAGCGCGCTGCGGGAGATGTCCTCCAGGCGCTGTCCGTCGATCCGGATCGTCCCCTCCCAGGGGGTGTAGAGGCCCGAGATCAGCCGGGACACGGTCGACTTGCCGCTGCCCGATCCGCCGACGAGGGCGACCTGCTGTCCTGGGCCGACCGCCAGCGAGAAGCCGGTGAGCAGCGGTGTGTCCAGCGGGCTGTAGCCGAAGGTGATGTCTTCGAGCGTCACGTGGCCCTTGAGCCTGCGGGTGGACTCGTCCGGCTCGCGGCGCGAGTACAGCACGTCGACCGGGAAGCTCTCGACGTCTTTCAGCCGGGCCACGTCGGCGGCGAAGTCCTGGATCCGGCCCGCCACCCCGTTGAGCCGGCTGATCGGCGCGGTGAAGCGCGCCACCAGCGCCTGGAAGGCGACGAGCAGCCCGACCGAGATGTGCCCCTCCACGGCCCGCAGGCCGCCGATCCACAGGATCAGCGCGCTGTTGAGGGTCGCGAGGGTGGGCGCGACGACGGCCAGGTACGCGCTCGGTACGCCGAGGCGCTGCTGCACCTCCAGCGTGGTCGCGTGCTGGCCCGCCCAGCGGCGGAAGAAACCGTTCTCGCCGCCGGTGGCCTTCATGGTCTCGATCAGCTGAAGGCCGGTGTACGAGGTGTTGGTCAGCCGGGCGCTGTCCGCGCGCAGCTTCTGGGTGTGCGTGGCCCGCAGCCGGATCACGATCCGCATCGCGACCACGTTGAGCAGCGCGACGGTCACGCCGACGAACGTCAGCTGGGGATCGTACGTCCACATCAGGAAGGCGTAGAGGATCACCACCACCCCGTCCACCCCCGCGGCGGCGAGGTCGCGTGCCAGTGTCTCGGCGACCGCGTCGTTGGACTGGAGGCGCTGGACGAGGTCGGCCGGGCTGCGCTGTGCGAAGAAGGTGACGGGCAGCCTCAGCAGGTGGCGCAGGAACCGGGCGCTGCTCAGCGTGGAGGAGATGATGCGGCCGCGCAGCAGGTTCGCCTGTTGCAGGCCGGTCAGTACGGCGGTGAGCGCCACCATCGCCGCCATCGACGCGAAGAGCGGTCCCAGCACCGACGTCTGGTCGCCGATCAGGAACATGTCGATGTACGTACGGCTCAGCGCGGGCACCGCCGCGCCGACGGCGACGAGCAGCAGGCTGGCGAGGAGCGCGGCCAGCAGGGTGCCCGTGGTCCCGCGCATGCGCGCGGGGACGGCGCTCAGCACGCCCGGCTTGCGGCCGCCGCGGCGGAAGGACTCGGTGGGCTCGAAGACGAGGACGACCCCGGTGAAGCTGGTGTCGAAGTCCTCCGCCGCCACGAAGCGGCGGCCCTTGTCGGGGTCGTTGATGTGGACGCCCCGGCGGCCGAACCTGCGCCCCGTGCCGTCGTAGACGACGTAGTGGTTGAACTCCCAGAACAGGATGGCCGGCGCCTGGACCACCTCGGCCAGCGCCGCCGACTCCATCTGCATGCCCTTGGCCTGCAAGCCGTAACTGCGCGCGGCCTTCAGCAGGTTGCTGGCGCGTGAGCCGTCACGCGAGACCCCGCACGCGATGCGGAGCTCTTCGAGCGGAACGTGCCGCCCGTAGTGGGCGAGCACCATGGCCAGCGCGGCGGCGCCGCACTCCACCGCCTCCATCTGGAGGACGGTGGGTGTGCGGACGGCCTTGCGCTTCTCGGGCGTCCAGCCGGTGTCGCTCCGCCCACATTTCCCAGACCCTGCGCTGGTTGACCA